>JAKPSO010000500.1 GCA_029571495.1 Pseudomonadota bacterium | reverse complement strand
TCGCGCGGAGAGCAAGCCGAGCGGCAACGCGATGATCGCTGCGAGCGCGGTGCCCAGCGTGGCGATGCGAAGTGTTGTCCAAATCGCACGGCCCACGCCTGCAAGATAACGCCGCTCGTTGGCTTGTTGATCGTCGGTGCGGAGGAGCTTGCCGTCACCGTCGCGCACTTCAGATTTTGTGTCGCCAAACCACACGCGCATGAAACTCGGTTCGGACATTTCGCCGAGTGTCTTTTGCAGGTTTTGCCAAGGCTTGCGACCCAGGCTTAGTTCGTCTTCGGCTGCGAGCGTCCATAAGCTTGCGAAGACGAGGAGTGCGCAGCCGATGAGGAGGAGGGTGAGGGCGTTGGGGCGTTTTGCTTGGAGAGGCAAGTTCATGGTTCGATCCTTCGTCAAGCTCAGGATCACCACGAACGGTGACGACTTCGGGCTGAGCGGTTGCCTGTCCGTCTGCCGCATGGCTCTGTGGGAGCGGGCTTGCCCGCGATTGGGTGGATCGGCAGCAACCATTGACAAGGCCGCAACGGTTCATCGCGGGCGAGCCCGCTCCCACAGTTGATTTCCCGGCCAACCTCACTTCGCCTGCAACTGCCCGCTAGCCAACCCAGCGTCGCGAATGGGGCGGTAGTACGCGTTGTCCTTCGAGACGAAGCCCGTGTAGCGCGGTGGCAGCAGGTTCGGTGTGCGCTTCAATTCGTCGCCTACGCTCGTGAGCGCCTCGCGCAGTTTGCTCACGAAAGCCGCGTCTTTCGCGAGCGCGGAGCTCACGGCAACGGCGTCGTTTGGCAGTGGGTCCGACGTCCAGAAGACGACGCTGTCAGCGGCTTTGATTTGACCATCGGCGATCATGGCGTCGCGATTGCGGTTGTAATCGGCACCAGCGTCTAGCTCGCCGCGCGTGACTTGCATTTCGATGGCTTGGTGTTTTGTGTTGATCACTTTGCCGAGAAATTTGTTGACGTCAATGCCGTTTTTTTGGAAGTGATAGTTCGGAATCAGGTAGCCCGAGGTCGAGCCTTTGTCGCCGAATGCGAAGGTCTTCCCCTTCAAATCCGCGATTGATTTGATGCCCGATTTCGGGTGCGTGATCATGATCGCGAAGTATTCCGGTTTGCCGTCGTACAAAATTGTAGACACCGCTTGCGCGCCTGCGACGTGATTCGCCAACACATAGCCCCACGGTCCCATGAGCGCGATGTCGGTCTCGCCCGCTGCCAGCGATTTGGCGAGACCTTCCCACGTGTCGACGGTGTAGAGCTTCACCGGACGACCGAGCTTCTTGCCGATGTACTCAGCGAGCGGTCGATACGTGGCGTCATTTTTTTCTTTGTCAGGCTGATAGAGCCCCACGCCAAAACGAAGCACATCAGCGGCGTGCGCGGGCAGTGTCGCTGCCGTCATGAGTGCGAAGAAGAGAGCAGAAAAAATGGGTTTCACGTGAAGGTGTTGCGAGTGAAAAGAGTGTGCGATGTTTCGCAAAAAGTCCGGTGGCAAAAGTCTGTCGCCGTAGGGGAATCGTGCCTTACAGGGCTCAACAGCTTTTTAGCTTAAACGACAGCAAGGCGGTCGTTTAAGCGGTATTTTTGTGATTATCGACTTTTATATCAAAACGAATGAAAGCGCCGTATTACAGTCGTTCGCGCAGAAAAGTCGTTGCGTTTTCTGCGCGAGGAGATTTGGGCAGATTGCGATGTGTTTGTGGGAGCGACGGAAGCCGCGATTCCATGGCGAGTAACGCGCATCGCCGCTTCCGGTGCTCCTACACATTTCGCCTACCCCGCTGCACGCTGCCGCCGCGACGCGAGCCACAGCGCCGCTGCAAGCGCGATGGCGATAAACGGCAACGCGGTGTAGTTCACCGTCTCCCAACCTTTCGCGTTCACGAGCACGCCGGCGCTGGACGACGACACCGCCATTGTCGCGAAGATCAGCATGTCGTTGAAGCCTTGCACGCGCGACTTTTCGTGCGGTTCGTAGGTTTCGGTCAAGAGCGTGGTGCCACCGATGAACATGAAGTTCCAACCGATGCCGAGCGTCACCAATGCAAACCAAAAATGCGCAACGGTCACGCCGGAGAGCGCAATGCCGATCGTCAGGAAGTTGATCAGCGTTCCCGCGATGATGATTTGCATCACACCGAAGCGTTTGATCAAGCTGCCCGTGAAAAAGCTCGGCGCAAACATGCCGACGACGTGCCACTCCAACACGAACACGCCTTCCTTAAACGGATGCCCGCAGAAATTCATTGCGAGCGGCGTCGCCACCATCAACAAATTCATCACGCCATAACCGAGGGCAGCGGACAACACCGCGACGATAAATTTTGGCTGCCGCGCGATCTCGGCGAGCGGTCGCGCGGGCTTGTCGCTCGTGTCACTTGCCAAAGGCGGAAGCTGCAACCGCGACTGCAGCGCCATGGCCACGATCGCGAACGCAACGAGGGAAAGGTAAGTCCCGGCGTAAGTCACGTCGAGCCAGTCTTTGGTGAGCTTCGAACTTTCCGGCCCGATCAAACCACCGACGATGCCACCCGCTAACACGAGCGAAATCGCGCGCGCCTTGTCGGGGCCAGACACGGCGTCCGCTGCCGCGAAGCGGTAGAAGCCGCCCGTCGCGTTGTAGCAGCCGACGAAGAACGTGCCGAGGCACACGCCCCAAAAACTCTTCGCCATCACCGACGCCGCGCAGATTAGCGCGCCAGCAATACCCAGCGCCGCGCCCGACAAGAAGCCGAGCTTGCGACCGCGCTTGCGCATGAACGCAGACGCAGGCATCGCGCTCACCGCCGAGCCGATCACGTAGGTCATCGACGGCAGCGTGGCGAGCATCTTCATGTCTGCGAGCATGAAGCCGGTCAGCGCGTTGACCGCCATCAGGATCACGGTGTTGGTGAGAAGCAATCCTTGGCACAAGGCCAACAGAAAAACAGTGCGCCGGTGGTCGGGCGTAAAACTCATGCTTCGATCTCGAAAACCTGCTTCAGATACGCTAAGTACGACGCGTCGTCGCACATCGTCTTCGCAGGTGTGTCCGAGAGCTTCGCAACCGGCTGCCCGTTGCAGCGAACCATCTTGAGTACGACTTGCAACGCCGTGTAGCCCAAGTCGTTGGTGAGGTTGGTGCCGATACCGAATGCGGTTTTAGCGCGGCCCTGAAAGTGTTTGGCGATTTCGATAGCG
>JAKPSO010000491.1 GCA_029571495.1 Pseudomonadota bacterium | reverse complement strand
TGCATGAGCGCCGGGATGCGGTTTTCGCCGCGCGCCTCGATTTCGCTCCAGCGTTTCACGACTTGATGCCAGAGCAGGCTCGCAAACAAAAACGCGGGCGACACCGGCTTGTCGTCACGCACCCGGCGGTCAGTGTTGTCCAGCGCGAGCTCAATGAATTTCTGGCCGCCCGGTTGCTGATAAATCAAGTCCAGCAGCGGCAACAATCCATCAGCGAGACCGTACTTGCGCAGCTCCGCCAGCGTCGCCGTGGCGTATCCCGAGAGCAGTAGTTTTTGAATTTCGTCGAACAAACGTGCTGCTGGAACGTTCTTGATCAGATCGGCATGTTCGTGGATCGGCGTCGCGGTAGCTTTTGCGATGTCGCACTTCAATTTCACGGCGAGCCGAATCGCACGCAACATGCGCACAGGGTCTTCGCGGTAGCGCGTTTCCGCCTTGCCAATCAGGCGCAACGTGCGCTTTTCGATGTCCTTGAGGCCACCCAAAAAGTCCACGACCACGTCGCGCGTGGGGTCGTAGTACAGCGCGTTGATCGTGAAGTCACGCCGTGCAGCGTCTTCGGCCTGCGTGCCGTAAACATTGTCGGAGGTAATCCGTCCAGTCGCGTCAGCCTCAACCGTTCCGGCGCCCTTGCCGCCTTCGGTGGCTTTGACGCTGTTGCTGCGAAACGTTGAAACTTCGATGGTTTCGTCGCCGAACATGACATGCACGAGTTTGAAGCGACGCCCGATGATGAAGGCGCGTCGGAATTCGTGTTTCACGTCTTCGGGACGCGCGTTGGTGGCGACGTCGAAGTCCTTCGGCGTCACGCCCAGTAGTGCATCGCGCACCGCGCCGCCGACGATGTAGGCCTCGTAGCCAGCGCGCTGGAGCTTCTCGCAGACATACACCGCGTTGCCGCTCATGTGTTCGCTGTGAATGCCCAGCGCCTTGCCGGAATGCTCCTTGCGGACAGCTGTTTTCTTAGGGAGGACGCGCTCGAAGAGTGCTTTGATCATTCGACAAAAGCCATTGATGTGTCGCGTCGGTGAGCAAAAGGATTGCTGGTTAACGCGTGCCCCGCAGTGTCGTCATGTCGGTGCCGATTTTGGGTGCGCGTACGCACAAAAAATCGATGCACAGAAATGACCCCGAGGGGCGGTGGATAAAGGCGGAACCGGGCCGCTTGCGCGCGAAGTATAGCGAGCCGCGTCGAAGCGCGTCGTGAAAGCGCCCTTGGCAGTCAGCCCCGCGCCAGCTTTCGCCGCCTAAAATGCCCAGCTAACCGCGCGTCATACGGACGCCATTTCACCGCAAAGATTGCTCACACCATGGCTTACGACAAACTCTCTCCCGGCCGCGACGTACCCAACGACATCAACGTCGTCATCGAAATCCCGATGAACGGCGAGCCGATCAAGTACGAAGTGGACAAATACACCGGCGCGATCTTCGTTGATCGGTTTATGTCGACCGCCATGCACTATCCCTGCAACTACGGTTACATCCCGAAAACGCTCTCCGGCGACGGCGATCCGGCGGACGTGTTGGTACTCTCTCCGGTGCCGCTGATGCCGGGTGTGGTCGTGCGCTGCCGCCCGATTGGCATGCTTAAGATGCAAGACGAAGCGGGTGCTGACGAAAAGCTCTTGGCCGTTCCTGTGGATAAGCTCACGAGTATTTACCGCAATGTGCAAAGCCCGCGCGATTTGCCTCCTATTGAGATTGATCGCATTACGCACTTCTTCGAACACTACAAAGATCTCGAACCGGGTAAGTTCGTGAAGGTGCTTGGTTGGACCGAAGCCGCTGACGCTCGCAACGAAATCATCGCTGCGATGGAGCGCTTTAACGCGAAGACTGCAGCCGACGCGAAGAACGCGGGCTGATCCGTTCGTGACTAAGGCGTAGCTCACACGGGCTGCGCCGCCACCGTGCCGTTCGCGCCATGATCGGTTCATTCGTCGCACGCTGACGCCGCGAGCGGAACCCGTGTGCAAACATTCATCCATCAACAGCAACACCTCGATGGAGTCCCAATGTTTGAATTCGTGTCACAAATTGTTACCCGCACGCCGATCTGGGTTTGGATCATTCTGGCAGCACTAGTGTTTCTGGGAACCCAAGCGCTTCGTACGCGTACCGTCAAGCGGTTCACGGTGCTCATAGCACCCATCGCATTTCTAATCCTCGGCCTCGTGTCCTCTCGCGGCACCGTAGCCTTCGCGGCGTGGGCGATCGCACTGCTCGCGGTTGGCACCTTCACGTTCTTCGTCTGGAAACCTACGGCGGGCGCGCGCTACGTACCCGAGGGCGACCGATTGCAAATGCCCGGCAGCGTCGTTCCGATGCTCTTGATGCTGACGATCTTCATACTGAATTACGCGATCAACGTGACGCTTGCCATCAATCCTGCGCTTCGGAGCGAACTGGTTTGGCAAATTGTGCCCAGCGTCGTGCTCGGTGTGCTATCGGGTTTGTTTGCTGGGCGAGCTTTGACGATGTATCGTCTCAATACCGCAACATCAACGTTTTCCGCATAGACGCAGCCGCCAGAATTGCCGATGAACCCCAAGCTTGACCCGCGCCTAACGCCGGGCACGGACTATCACCCGATGCAGGTGATTCCGCTGTTTCGCCGCTGGCGGCCGTCGGTTCTTCGGAACTTGCTGCTGACAGCGATTCTGAGCGCAGTGATCGTGGCGACGATTGCAGCTGGCATAGCGGCGTTTGGTGGTCGTTTGAGTTGGCGCCGAATCTATGAGATTTCGGTATTCACGGTTTCGATTGCGTATACCCAGCACTATCTTTACAAAGTGTTCATCACCGTGGCGCGACGTCGACCGAGTTTGGCTGGCTGGGTGATGAACCCGTTTGTTCTGGGGGTGTTGCTGCCGCTACCGGGCATCTACATGGGGTTCGTAATTGCAGGGTGGATCCTTTCGGGCGGGCTCTTTTTTCGATTGGGCGAGGGCTGGCGTGAGTTCGTGTTTGCTGCGTGCATTGCGATCGCGGTTG
>JAKPSO010000428.1 GCA_029571495.1 Pseudomonadota bacterium | reverse complement strand
GAGGCCTACAACCTTGATCTGTCGTTCCGCATTTTGTTTATGGTGATCATCGGCGGCGTAGGGTCAATCCTAGGTTCATTCCTCGGCGCGGGGTTTATCGTGCTGCTTCCCATCTTCTTGTCGGTTGTCGTGCACTACACGGGCCTGTCGAACGCCGTGACCTCAAACCTTGAGCTCATGGTCTTCGGTGCGCTGATTATTTTCTTCCTGATCGTTGAGCCACATGGCCTTGCGCGGCTCTGGCAAATCGGCAAGGAAAAGCTACGTCTGTGGCCATTCCCTCACTAGTTTCTGTTTCTCGTTACTCGCTTTACCGTTCAATTCGTTCTCATTCGCCAAAGGAGGCTTTATGAAATTTAGACTGAATCGGTTACTCGCTGCATCCGCAGTGGTAGCCACGACGGCGCTCACGGGCGCCTTCTCGCAGGTCGCGGCAGCGGCTGATCAATACGTCCCCATCCTGTCCTATCGCGTCGGTGCCTATGCGGCTGGCGGTTCGGGCTTCTTCGGTGGCGTGATCGACTACTTCAACCTCGTGAACGCTGCTGGCGGCATCAACGGCGTAAAGCTTTCGTGGGAAGAGTGCGAAACGGAATACAACGCTTCGCGCGGCGTCGAATGCTATGAGCGCCTGAAGAAGAACCAAGGTGGCGCGTCGCTCGTCGAACCGCTCGGCACCGGCATCGCCTACGGTATTCTCGATCGCGTAGCGACCGACAAAGTTCCGATGACGACGCTCGGCTATGGTCGTTCTGATGCAGCCAACGGTCAAGTCTTCCCGTACGTGTTCCCGCTCATCACGAGCTACTGGTCGCAAGCCGCAGGCATGATCAAGTACCTCGGCGACAAAGCCGGTGGCATGGACAAGCTTAAGGGCAAAACCATTGTTCACCTGTACCACGACTCTGCGTTCGGTAAAGAGCCATTCCCAGTGCTCGAAGCCTACGAAAAGTCTCTTGGTTTCAAGCTCGTGAAGATCCCGGTTCCGCATCCAGGTAACGAGCAAAACTCGCAGTGGTTGCAAATCCGTCAAGCCAATCCTGACTATGTGATTCTGTGGGGCTGGGGCGTGATGAACGCAGTGGCGATCAAGACCGCTGCTCGCGTTGGCTTCCCGCGCGAGAAGATGCTCGGCGTGTGGTGGGCAGGTTCTGAAGAGGACACCATCCCAGCTGGCGACGCAGCGAAGGGCTACAGCACGATGACCTTCAACACGCCGGGCAGCTACCCGGTGATCGAAGACATCCGCAAGAAGGTCTATGCGGGCGGCAAAGGCAACTTGTCTGACAAAGACCGTATCGGCTCCGTCTACCACATGCGCGGTGTGACTGCGGGGATCTTGTTCGTCGAAGCCATTCGCAATGCACAAGGCAAATACGGCAAAGGCAAAGTCATGACCGGCGAACAAGTTCGTTGGGGCCTCGAAAACCTGAACGTCGACGAAGCACGTCAAAAAGCACTCGGCGCGTTTGGCATGTTCCCGACCGTGAAAATGAGCTGCCAAGATCACGAAGGATCGGGCGCAACCAAGGTACAAACGTGGGATGGCAAAGCTTGGAAAGCTGTCACGCCAAACTGGGTGATCGGCGACCGTGCCATGATTCAAAAGATGGTGGCGGAGTCGTCAGCGAAGTACGCCGCCGAGAAGAAGATCACTGCGGCCTGCGCACCGGGTTAATGTGCCACTCGGAGAGCGCAAATCATCGCGCTCTCCGATGTTAACCACGGCAGTGGTTAGCGATTAAGGTTCGCGTCGATGCGCCTTAATCACTGCTCACCGTTCACCCCTCATCGCGCACTGGTAAAAAAATGTCAGCGTACTTAAGCGTCAACAACATCGAAGTCATTTACGACCACGTGATCCTAGTGCTCAAGGGTGTGTCGCTCGACGTGCCCAAAGGCAAGATCGTCGCGCTCTTGGGCGCGAACGGCGCAGGAAAAAGCACGACGCTGAAGGCGGTGTCGAATCTGCTGCGCACAGAACGCGGCGAAGTGACGAAAGGTTCGATTGAGTTCGACGGCAAGCGCACCGACAAACTCACCACCAACGATCTCGTACGCATGGGCGTGTGTCAGGTCATGGAAGGGCGTCACTGTTTCGGCCATCTCACCGTCGAAGAAAATTTGCTCACCGGCGCGTATACGCGCAAACTCTCGCGCAGCGAACTCAAGGACGAACTTGAGAAGGTCTATCACTACTTCCCGCGCCTCAAAACCCGACGCGCGTCGCAAGCAGGCTACACCTCCGGCGGCGAGCAACAGATGGTTGCCGTGGGCCGCGCGTTGATGGCGAAGCCGTCGATGATTTTGCTCGACGAACCATCAATGGGCCTCGCACCACAAATCGTCGCTGAGATTTTTGAGATCGTCAAAGACTTGAACTCAAAGGAAGGCGTGAGCTTCCTGCTCGCCGAGCAAAATACCAACGTTGCGCTGCGTTACGCCGATTACGGCTATATCTTGGAAAGCGGCCGCGTCGTGATGGACGGCGCAGCGGCAGACCTCGCCAGCAACGAAGACGTCAAAGAGTTCTACCTTGGCATTTCGTCGGGCGAACGTAAGAGCTTCCGTGACGTGAAGAGCTACCGCCGCCGCAAACGCTGGTTGGCGTAGTTCGCACGCAATCTGCGGCGAGACGCCGCTCGTTCTGGGCGCGCGCGTAACAGCTTTTTGCCGCGACGCACCGGCACGCGGTCATTTCGGCTATTTTTGTTTCAACGTTGACTTCCGCGCGAAATGCGCCGTAACCACCGTTGGCTGGTCGTTATGTGGAAAAAGCCAATAGCCGCGCGCCAACGTTGCACAAGGTTCTACCGCTCCTACTCCGCGTTGATCCCCGTAAGGTCAAACGACGCGCTGCGGCCCTGCGCACTGACAACCTTGAGGCGAAACGGCACGTAATGAAATTCTGGCGCTAGCCAAAACTGCGCGCTGCCATTGGGCTTGCCGTCGGCATCGGGCTTGCGTTCGCCTTTCCACACTTGCGTCATCACTTTCTTAGTCTCGCGCATGCCAGTGACCGGGTCAGGATTGCCAGTTGGGACATCGAGCACTTCGTCGCCCACTCGATTGAGGGTGTACACATCCATGCGGCGTGATGTGCCAACGCTAAAGGTGACGGCGTTGCCTTTGGGCATCGCAAAGTAAAACTGCACGATCCACGTAAGCGGATCTTGCGGCGAGCCTTCAAAGGGAATCGGGTCTTTTTCTGGAATGCGCAGTAACCCTTTTTCGTGGTCAAAAATGGTTTCGCGGCGCTTGTCCGGGTTGCCGCGTTCTTCGATGTATTTGTCGGGGCGCAAACCCTCTGCCGTGATACGCCCTTCAGATTCTCCAGAAAATATGCCGGGATACAGCAGCGCTGTAATGCCTCTGCCGCGACCGACAATGCGCAATTTGTAGCGGCCGTTGTCGTGTTCAAATTTGAGCGTCGCAAGCCCCGCCTCAAACTTCTGCTCGCCGAGAAGCGCCGTGTAGCCCAGATCAATTTTTTTCGGCGGCATCCTTGCCGGCGGCTCCTCGACGACGGGACTAGGAGGTGGCTTGATGCTGGGGAGCGGCGGCGTCGGCGACTCAACCGGCGCAGGTACCGGCCCGATTTCGACGGGCAACAACGGCGGTGGTGGTCCTTCCGCTACGACGGGCTCGGGCGCCGAGACTGGTTGCGGGTCGGCTGGCGCGTCCGTCACCGGTGCCGACACCGTCGTCACTGCGTTCGCCTTGGGTTTCGGTTTCGCCTTTGGCTT
>JAKPSO010000386.1 GCA_029571495.1 Pseudomonadota bacterium | reverse complement strand
CGGTTTGCCAACTCGCCCGGTAGCCCGGTGCATAGCCAACGACCATGTCCGGCGCACGTTTGGTTTCGCCGCCTCGATATACGACGCTCGCGTCATAGACCTGCGACACAACGCTTTCATTGGAAGTTGGGTTTTTCAACGATGTCAGCGCAGCGATCAATTCGCGTTTGACCGCGGCTACCGCTTTGGGATCGAGAATGCCTTGGGACTCACGGCCTCGAACGTTTAGAAACAAGCCGTTGAGCCCTTGCGCGTAAGCCTTGGTGCGACTCCAGTCCACACTTTGGTAGAGTGCCCCGGACGTTGATTTTCCGGCTTTCAGCGCTAAGAAACCGTTCTCCATCAGCCAACGGTTTAGATGAACGCTGTGGCGGTACGGCGCGAATCCGTGGTCGCTCAGAACGACTAATTTGTCGTTCGGCGTGAGCGACGCTATTGCCTTTCCAAGTATGCGATCGGCTTCGACGTACGCCCACTCGATCGCGGCGCGGCCGCGGGCATTCACGCCCTCATGAAGCGGGTGCTGTGTGTCAATACCGCGCCAAAACATGTGACTCACACGGTCTGGCTGTACGAAGACCATCACCACCAGCGCGCTGTCACGTTGCGCTAACGTGTCAAAGAGCATGCGTTCGCGCTGACCATACACATCCGCCACCATGTCAAGGTAGGCGTCGTCGGAGATATGCCCTTCGTTGAGCGACCAGGTCTCCTCGGCCATGCCTAGCGTGTGAAAGCGACCAATTCGATCGGCGAGCTTCGACGCGTATTCGGGCGGCGACGAAATCGGCAAAGCGGGTTTTTGGGGATCAACTTGAATCGGCGTCATGTACAAGCGAACGTCCGGAAAACCCTGGCTCAGGTGAAACTTGACGATCCCACGCATCGCCTGAAACGGTGCAAAATCAAAATCGAGCGTTACCCAATCGCTCCAACTTCCTGTCGCAAGTTCAATCGCACGATCTCCGATAGTGAGTGTCGCGCCTCGCGATGTGCCAACAATTTTTAGGTCAACATAGAGCGGAATCGCGGCTTCGCGGAGTGGGTTATTTGGCCCCTCGATACGCGTAAATATTTCGCCAGTGGGTTGCGGCGCAATGTTCATCACGCGCCCTTCGCTTTGAGCAGCGGCGCCAACCTTGCGCGTTTCTGTGGAAAACAGGGTGTACGTTCCCTGTGTACCCAGAAGGTCGGGCACGCCCATGCCGGCCAACATGCGTTTGATGGGCTCGGGCGGGAAGGTCACCGGAACGCGTAAAACGCTGGCGGGCAATCCCATGCGTTCGTACTCCGACCAAATCGTCGTTCCGACGCGCGTGTTGACAATAGTGGCGTCCGCTAACGGAATCTTGAATCCAAAGGCTCTAAGTTCGCTTTTGGGTGGCGTGATCTTGGCGATGGAAAACTCGGGCGCATAGCTCGACTCTGTGCGCACCAGAAAATCAAATACTCCGTGGGCCCCCGGATCGAGTCCCGTGGCAAAGCTCGACCACGCGACGGGCGATTGCGGTGGATTGGTCGAACCCAAGCGCTGATAATGCCCCGTGCTCCGAAGTCGGGCGAAGTTGGGTAGTTTTCCCTGTGCCATCCACTGCTCGGTGAGCGTGGGGTCCAGACCGTCGAAGCCGATAACGACAACGCGTGAAGTGTTTGCCACCGCGTCGCGTTTTTCTTCAACGCCGCACGATAACAGCGGAAGCAGGAGTAAGCAGCAGAACGCGCGCTGTAGGAGCGCACTGGCGTTGTTATTCTTGTGGCGGTTCATTGACCTTGCCTACGGGCTTCCCGTCCGCTCGGCGCCGCCGCCAACGTTTGATTAGTAGTCGTATTGGCCACGCGAGAACGGCGAGCAAAGCCAGCACGATCACGGAAAGCGTTGTCAGCAGCGAAGTGACAAAACCCGCCCCGGCCCCAGGTCCGACGTAGGCGGATACACAGGTAGTCCAAAGCAACACTGTTGCAGCGAAACTTGCGGACGACAAGGCGCGCATACGAATTGATATTTTCATGTCTTCGGCGTTACCGCATTCCATTCAAAGGAAGCATTCCACAGATGATAGGACAGACGCTATTTTTTCGCGACGACGCTTGGACGAAAAAAAGCCCCTCGCAAGGGGCTCTTCCTGTCTGTTTGACTGCGGCTATGTACGATTGCGGCGGCGGAAGGCAACGCCGAAGCCCAGTAGTCCCAAAATCGCGCTCAGCCCGGCGAGCATTGGCATCGACATCACTGGAACGACCGGTGGCGGCGTTGTCGCGAAGTTCACAATCTGAGACTTCGCCACCGAGGTTAAGCAGTTGCCCATCGCGCCGTCAAAACTCGTGTTCGCGGCGAGCGCCGCAGCCTTCGACGCGGCGAGCGCGCGGGTCGGCTGAGCAATGACGAATTGAGCAATGGTCTTTGTCTGGCCGGGAAGTAGCGTGACCGTGTAGCTCCAATACGGATTGTCATCGCCGTCGGCAAAATTCAAATTCGACAAGGTCTGCGCGGCGCCAGTACCGTAGAAAACGTGGGCGAGTCGCGGATCAGTTGATGTAGTGCCGCTCCAATTTTGGAACGACGCAACCCAACTATTGGTCGGCGAAGTAATCGTGCCCAGCGCGCCCGAAGACGACGCGGTGATCTTAGTATTAGCGTCCGAACCAAGATTGTTGGCAACGATCAAATTGAAAGTTTGCGTCGTGCTGCCGGTGTTGGTCAGCACGTTCAACCAACGCGCAAAGGAGTCCGTAGAAGGTACGTAAATACTGCGCTGAAGGGTCACACCCGGGGCTGCTGTCGCGGTTTGCACCGGGAAGGTGTACATGCGATTGCTACCGGCTTCTACGCACGATCCGGTGGGAGCACTGCCGAGTTTGTTGTATATCTTGAACGCGGCATTTCCAGTCGAACAGCTTGCCGTTGAGGTCAACGACGTGCAGACAGTGTTAGCACCGTCAAA
>JAKPSO010000371.1 GCA_029571495.1 Pseudomonadota bacterium | reverse complement strand
CCAATTCCGTAGTGGTGATGCGCTATGTATGAGAACAGACGCCTAGGGTTGCTCTACGTGCTGCCGTTCGCCATTGGCGTCGCGCTTTTCAAGCTGTTTCCGTTCGTGATGTCGTTTGCGCTGTCTTTCACGCAATACGATCTGATCGAAGCGCCCAAATACATCGGGCTCGACAACTATCGCGAGATGTTCACTACGGACAAGCTGTTTCCGAAGTCGCTCGGCGTCACCTTGATGTTCGTTGCCCTGACTGTGCCTCTACGCCTAATCGCGGCGCTCATGGTTGCGCAAATCCTCAATTTCAAACTCCGCGGGATTAACTTTTTTCGGTCTGCGTTTTACCTGCCATCGATCCTAGGCGGCTCAATCGCGGTCAGCATTCTTTGGCGCTTCATCTTCTCGCGCAACGGGTTGATTAACCAGGCGATGATCTCTCTCGGTTTGGAGCCTATCCTGTGGCTCGCTGACGAACAGTATTCGCTTTGGACCATCGTGCTGCTGAACGTGTGGCAGTTTGGGTCATCGATGGTAATTTTTCTGGCTGCCTTGCAGAACGTGCCTACGTCGCTTTACGAGGCCGCTGCGATGGACGGTGCAGGAAAAACGACGGTCTTCTTCCGCATCACGGTGCCTCTGATTACGCCGGTCATCTTCTTCAATCTCGTGATGCAAACGGTGCATGCGTTTCAAGAGTTCAACGGCCCGTACATGGTCACCGAAGGCGGACCATTGCACGCGACATATTTGCTGTCGCTCTATATCTACGATCAGAGCTTCAAATTGTTCAACTTGGGTTACGGCACGGCCTTGTCGTGGGTGTTGTTTGCCCTGGTGGCAGTCCTGAGTGCGGTTGCGTTCTATTCGTCGAAGTACTGGGTTTACTACGCAGGCGAAAAGGAGGCCAGCAAATGAACGCCTCCGCGACAGCAAGCAACGAAGGCTCGGTTGGCGCGTCACCAGACAGCTACCAAATTCGAAAAGAGCGCATCAACTCCGTCGTTCGGTACACGCTGCTTATAGCGGTCGGTTTCTTGATGCTCTATCCGCTGATCTGGTTGATCGGAGCATCATTTAAGAGCAATGCGGAAATATTTACCGAGATTGGTTTTTGGCCATCACATCTCGATTTTGCGCCGTACGTGAAGGGTTGGAAGACGAGCACCGAGTACACCTTTACTAGGTATTTCTTGAACTCGTTCTTGATCGTGATTCCGCGCATCATCGTGACGGTCATTTCTTGCGTCTTAGTGGCGTATGCGTTCGCGCGATTCGACTTCTTCGGAAAGAAAGTGTTGTTCGGAATCATGGTCGCGACGATGATGTTGCCTCAGATCGTGCTTCGGATTCCCCAGTACATCATGTTCCAACAGTTCGACATGATCGACTCCTACCTTCCGTTGATTCTGCCTTCAGCATTCGCAACGGATACATTTTTTGTGTTCATGCTCGTGCAGTTCCTGCGAGGCATTCCGCGCGACATGGAAGAGGCAGCTCAAATGGACGGGTGCAATTCGTTGCAGATGCTCTGGTACATCATCGTGCCGCTTTTGAAGCCTGCGATCATTTCTGTCATCGTCTTCCAGTTCATCTGGACAATGAATGACTTCATCGGACCGCTGATTTATCTATCCAGTGTTGAGAAGTATCCGGTCTCGCTGGCGTTGAAGCTGAGCATCGGTGCGACCGAGGAAGTTGAGTGGGCCAGCGTCATCGCAATATCTGTGCTCGCGCTTGTGCCGTCCGTTGTCGTGTTTTTCGCGGCGCAAAAACACTTCGTTGATGGCGTTGCCAGCACCGGTCTAAAAGGTTAATCGGAGAATCCACTGTGGCAAGTGTCACGCTCAACAAAATTGCAAAGGTCTACCCCAATGGGTTTAAGGCCGTTCACGAAATTGACTTCAAGATCAACGATGGGGAGTTCGTTGTCTTAGTCGGCCCGTCAGGCTGCGCGAAGAGCACGCTTCTGCGCATGGTGGCTGGGCTTGAAAGCATTACTTCGGGTGAGTTGCGGATCGGCGACGCTGTCGTCAACCGGGCCTTGCCGAAAGATCGTGGCGCCGCGATGGTGTTTCAGAATTACGCGCTCTATCCGCACATGAAGGTGCGCGACAACCTAGCGTTTGGACTCAAGCTTCAAGGGCTCCCGAAAGAAGAGGTCGCCGCTCGCGTTCAGGAAGCGGCGCGTACGCTTGAGATCGAGCCGCTACTTGATCGGTATCCGCGTCAGTTGTCCGGCGGACAGTCACAACGCGTCGCCGTGGGGCGAGCAATCGTCAAGAAGCCCCAGGTATTTTTGTTTGACGAACCTCTCTCCAATCTCGATGCCAAATTGCGTGCCTCGATGCGCGTTCGCATCACCGAGTTGCACCAGCAACTCAAGGCCGCCGGGCAGCCTTGCACCGTAATTTACGTCACGCACGACCAGGTAGAAGCCATGACGATGGGCGAGCGGATTTGCGTCCTGAAAGAGGGCCGAATTCAGCAGTTTGATACGCCAAGTAAGCTATACAACCAACCTGCGAATACGTTTGTAGCGAGCTTCATTGGTTCACCCGAAATGAACATGCTGGAGGCCGACCTTTCCGTCGACGGGTCAACGCGCACAGTCACGCTTTTGAACGCGACGGGTAAGCTCACAGCATCGGACTTACATGTTTCAGGCAGCCGGCTTCCCATCAAGCTGGGGTTGCGTCCTGAAAATGTCCTCGTAAACGCGAGTGATGAAGCGGGCGTTCTGTGGGTGGATGCGCGCATGAGCCACATCGAATACATGGGCAGTGAAGTATTCGCCTATTTCCGCGTGGGTGAAACTGTCGTCACCAGCCGTCTTCCCGCTAGTCTGGCGACAACAGTGTCCCAAATGAAACGCGGCGAGGCGACGCGCATCGGCCTGCAACTGGCGCATGCCCACTTGTTTGACGCTGTCAGTGGCGTTAATTTGACCGTGTGACTGTCGCCGAAATGCCTTTGGAGATAACGTTGAAATCAAACAAGAAACTGGCGCTGAGCGCTGCGGTTGCCGCGATGTTCCTGGTGAGCAATGCCGTCGGACAAGAGCTTCGCTTTTCGTGGTGGGGCGGTGGCGAGCGCCATGAGGCGATGCTGGCTGCAGCCAAGTTGTTTGAAGCAAGAAATCCAGGCGTCAAAATCAAGGCAGAGTACTCAGGCTTCCAGGGTTACCAAGAACGTCTTTCGACGCAGATCGCGGGTCGAAATGAGCCCGACGTCATGCAGGTCAACTGGGCTTGGCTCTCTGCATTCTCGAAGCAGGGCGAGGGCTTCTACGATCTTCGTAAATCAGCTTCGGTGATGAAGCTGGGCGAATTTAGCGACACCGATCTGGCACTCACAACGATCGGCGGAAAACTCAATGCCGTTCCCGTTGGCTTCACGGCGCGACTTTTCTATTGGAACAAGCCGGTATTGAACAAGGCGGGCGTTTCGGTGCCGAAAACGTGGGACGACTTGTTTACTGCGGGCAAGGCGTTGCGCGCCAAGGCTGGACCAAAGGCGTATCTGCTGGACGGCAATCTTTACGACATGATTCTCATGTCTCAGGCGTACATCTACCAAAAGTACGGCACTCCGTACATCGACGGGAAGACCAACAAGATTGCAATGACGCCCGCCGCGCTCAAGGAGTGGGTTGGAATCTACAAGCGATGGCAAGATGAGAATGTCGTAACTCCACTGCCGTATCGTGTCAGCCTTGGCAGCGCAGAGAAGCCCATTGAACAACAGCCAGATTGGGTCAATGGAAACTGGGCGGGTGTGTACACCTGGGATTCAACGGTTCGATTAGTCAGTAGTACTCTGCCCGGCAAGGACAAAGACCTTGAGGTGGGGGATTTTCTAACTCTACCCGGCGCGAAGAACTCTGGGATGTTTGGTCGACCCGTCCACGTGTATGCCGTCTCCAAGCGCACAAAAAATGCGGATCTTGCGGCAAAGTTTGTGAGCTTCCTGATGACTGATCCAGAAGCCATTCGCGCGCTCGGCGTCTCGCGTGGCATCCCTGCGACCGGAGTCGCGTTCCAGATACTGTCCAAGGAAGACAAACTTAAGCCGATCGAGATGAAAGCGTACGCCCGCATTTCGACCCAGCAGAAGGCGAACGCAATAACACCGCCCTCGCCAGCATTCGAACACCCGCGCGTTCAAAAATTTGTCCGCGAAGTCTTCGAGCAAGTCGGATACGGAAAGATCAGCGTCGACGAAGCCGCGAAACAGTTAGCCGAGCAGGGTGCGACGATTCTGCAGCGACTCTGACGGTCATTTTTGCGAGCTGATTGCACCTTTAGCGCGATGTAGCGAGCGTTACCCAGCGACGGTTTTTATGCCCAAACACAACATTCACCAGTTCAAGTTTCGTTCGTATCCTGATCGCGACACCGGCGCGACCGTTACGCAGTTGACGCCCCCGGAGGTCGTATGCCACCGCAATTATTTCTACCAAAAGTGCTTTAGCAACGACGGTAAGAACCTACTCTTCAGCGGTGAGTTTGACGGTCGACGCAATTACTATCTTCTAGATTTACCGACGCAGACGGCGCGTCAGTTGACGGACGGAGTTGGCGAGAACGCCTTCGGCGGTTTCTTGAGCCCGGACGACTCAACGCTTTACCTCGTGCGCGGTGGCCGATCGTTGATTCGGGTCGACATCAGAACCTTGCACGAAGACATCGTTTACACGTCTCCTCCGGATTGGGTCAGTTACGGAACGTGGGTCGCGAACAGCGCGTGTACGAAACTTGTTGGAATTGAGATTGCGAAGGAAGACTGGTTCTCGCTGTCCGACTGGACAAAATTCCGAGAAATGTTTCACAGCAAGCCGCGCTGCCGCTTGATTCGCATTGATCTAGCCAGCGGCGAGCGTACCGTGATCCATGAAGAAAAGCTCTGGCTGGGTCATCCGCTGTATCGGCCCGGCGACGACAACACCGTCGCGTTCTGTCACGAAGGGCCGCACGATCTCATCGATGCGCGCATGTGGTTCATCAACGAAGACGGCACCAACATGCGCTGTGGCAAACCGCACGAGCATGGCGAAAGCTGCACGCACGAGTTCTTTGTGCCGGACGGCTCGAGGATGATTTACGTGTCCTACAAAGAGGGGGACGCGCAACGATACATTCGAGCACTGGACCCGTCTACTTTGCAAGACAGTTTGATCATGACGATGCCTCCCTGTTCGCATTTGATGAGTAATCACACCGGCACGCTGTTGGTCGGTGATGGTGCGGAGACGCCGATGGACGTCGCCAACACAGCGGCACACGTGCTTGAGCCCGACCCCTACTTGCATGTGTTCGACGTCGCTACCAAGGCGGATCGCAAGATCGCCCGACACGACTCCTCATGGAAAACCATTAACGGCGACCGGCAGCTCAGTCATCCGCATCCATCCTTTAGTCCCGACGAAAAGTCCGTTCTATATTCATCTGATTGCAACGGTAACACCGCGCTCTTTCTCGCGACGGTCGCTTGACATGAGCGCGGTCCGCTGCGTTCTTGGGGCCACTTTAGCGTTGTACCTTGCGGTCCTGATGGGCTGCGCGAACCATGCCGCGCCCGCGGTTGCTAACGCCCCCATGAATGTGTCGGTGCCCGCTGTCGAACCGAGTCGTACAGCGCGTGCAGGCGGTTGGGCGGATGTTGATAGTCCTGTGGTTGGCGGCGCGGGAGCGCGTCCCGAGCACATCTATCGCGTTCGCAACCGGAACGAACTCGCAAGTGCACTCGGCGACAGCGCGA
>JAKPSO010000368.1 GCA_029571495.1 Pseudomonadota bacterium | reverse complement strand
TTGCCCGCATAGCTGTACGGCAGGATGGATTCCGCGCCGTGTTCCGATGCGATGGCCTTGAGCTTCAACGCGATCATCGTCAATGCTTCGTCCCAGGAGATCGGCACAAACCTGCCTTCGCCCTTCGTGCCGACGCGCTTGAGCGGCGTTTTGATGCGAGTGGGGTGATACGTTCGCAGCGCGTATTTCGCGACTTTCGTGCAGAGCACGCCCGCCGTCACGCTATGCGTGGCCGAACCCTTGACATCGACGAGCTTGCCGTCAGCAACGTGATATTCAAGCGCGCACGTGTCCGGGCAATCGTGTGGGCACGCACCTTTGATGATGTGAGTCTGTGTGTTCAAAATGCGGAAGCAAAACGACGTATTTCATCCGCATAGTAAGGCAGCTAGTTTCGCTCAGCCACTTTCAGCGAAATTTTTTCGGCTGGCCCAAACGCTTTGCCCTTGTTATCGACGATTTGTAGGCGATAGGTATACGTTCCGGGCTCAGCCTCAAATTCGTACTGCGTTTGCCCGTCGGACAGATCGATCTTTCGTTGCACGGCGTCACGCTTGAGCACTTCCAACACGAAGTGGCCGGTTTTTTCCACCTTCACGCCGGTTGCGCACACGCCTAGACCTTCCGCACCGAAGCGCAGAACGAACGGCGACTGCACGACGTCCCCGTCGCGCACGTTCTGGAAATAGGCGGGTACACCGACGGGGCCCGGCTCGGTCAGCACGTTTTCATACCAAGCTTTACATGTCTCGTCGAACCGAGCCGCGTCGATACGCGGCGCACCCGTCGCTGCGAGTGAGCTTCGAGGGGCAATCACTTCGATGCGCATCTCGCGTGAAAAAACGTAATACGGTTTGTGTTCAAAGTCTGCGAACAACAAGCGCATCGTGTGCTTGCCTGGCGCGAGCGTTAGCGTCGCGTTAGTTTGGCCTTTGCCATAGTGCAGATACTTATCGCTAAACGGCATAGACGCCGCCACATCGACGGGCAGCTTCGTGTCGATCAATATGTGATGATGGCCAGTGCCTTCGCGTTGCTTGCCCGCGGGCACCACGCCCATGCCGCGAATCGCGAACTCCGCGCGAAACGGCGAATACACGCGCATGCCGTCGCGGATGTTGGCGAAGCCTACGCTGCGGGTTCCGTCGCTGCGGTCCGAGACGGTGCGCTCCTTCGCGTACTTCGCCCAACACCGCACTTCGAGCGGGTCCGCAAACGCCGGCGCTGCCGACACTTGAAGCGTTGCCATTACCAACAGCACCGCAGCGCCCATCGATGCCAAACGCGCGCCTCGCGAAGCCCGCCTCGCTGCCTTGTGATGAATACGTCCGTTCATTCCATGTCGTCGCCGCGCCGCTTTTATGATCGGCTACGGACAACGTCCCTCAAAGTCTTATGACCGATCAGGGAATTATGCCTGCACTTTTGTTAATAACAACTTTCCAATCTGAAGGTGTTTGGGACCAGCGTCGCGAAAATTTATCGGAAATCACGAGAAACGCGGAGCACACGGATTAGCAACACGTTGGCTGTGTCGGCGCGAAATAGCGTTGACGCGTGTTGTGCCAGGCTCCGATGCAACCGATAGTCGGCTTCGGAAGCTACAGACTAACCCGGAGAGACATATGAGATTGAACTATCGCGTTTTAGCGATGTGCATTGCCGGCGCACTGCAATTGGGAGCAGGCGCTGCAAATGCCGCATCTTCGAACTACGGTTCCAACGAGCCAAATCCCACTCCACAAGCGATCATTGCACCGACATCGTCGGTGAATCCGTCGATCGAAATTACGGGCTATGTGGCGACACCTCCGGGGCCAAATATTTGCAATTCCGCATCGGTTGGCAGCTTCTCGATCAAAGTGCTTTGGACCAGCAGCCTTGCGTCCAATTCCGATTCGGACCTTTACGAATTGATCGTGCCCGGCTACGGCGTGACGGGCACTTTGGCTGAATCCAACGTCGGTTACCCTTCGCCGGCGTCAAACTACGCCGGTAGTTATGGTCTTAGCGGTGGCGTCATCACCGTCCCATATTCAGTCGCGGCAAACACTACGATCACGCACCGCATGACGACGTGGCCGAACAACGCGCGTTCTGGCTTGCCGTCGTTCGTTTCTGAGATGGACGTGAACTGCACAACCGGCGCGATATTGGCGTTCCGAAATAACGTGCCGCAACCCGTAGGCGTTCCAGTTGGCGGGCCACTGGCATCGCTTCTCATCGCTGCTGCGCTGGCCCTTACAGCCTTCGCGATAGGTCGTCGTCGCGCCTAGCGAACCGGATCGCAACGCGAAAGAAGGCCCGACGCGTTCGGGCCTTTTTCTTTTCTCGCCGCCGATTCGTAGAGGCGTGGCTACGCGCTCGTAGCGAGCTTCGCCACCAATGGCCGCCCGGCAGGCGCGCTGGCCGCGAGTTCGTCGCGCTGCATCGCCGCTTCGATGTCGGGGTCGACGTCGAACGCTGTGTCGCCACCGTCAAATGAGGCGAGGCGCTGCG
>JAKPSO010000324.1 GCA_029571495.1 Pseudomonadota bacterium | reverse complement strand
CAACCTATCCTTCACGTCATAGACACGACAATAACCGGGCCGGGTGTCCTGCTTTGTCTTTTTCGCGATAGCAAGTCGCCCACAAAATGTGGATATCATGCTCTTTGATGGATTTGTTAGCCTGTGTCTTGAGCGAACATCGCACTCCTCGTATCGTGATATCATGGCCACGATTAGTACGCGAAGGGGCTAACACCGCAGGAATCCCGCAAAGATTTAGCGTCTGCTCAAGCGCATATTCAAAACGATCTTTGGACAAGGCCTCCTTGGACAAGCAGTGATGTATCCGAAGAACGTCCCCAAAGTCACACAGCGTTCGGTCATCAATGAGGTCCGACGCTAGATCTCGGTTAATCTTAACAAAAGGCCGCTGAAATTGGACCACTAAGCTTTCAATAAAACGCAGCTGTTGATCGGTGAGCTTTTGAAGCGCAACCTTAAGCCGATCAACTCTGGCGATCACGTCGGAGGTTGTCATGGGTGGAATGTAGCGTATCAATAGTCTACATACAATGCAAAAGGGTTTATCGTGAAAGAAAGTCTCTCCTGTGGGTTTGTGACAAGTATCGTTCTTACTTTAATGACAGAGGTGCAGAAGTACAGAGTCCAGTCCAAAATTCAAGGCCGAATGTTTGATGACGTCCTTCATGTCCAGCGTTCTTCATTGAGTGCGGCAAAGCCTCGTGCTACCATAGGACGACCATTCATCCATGTGAAGGACGTGTTTAAAACGGGAGGACAAGATGCTTGCTACGCGTGTCATTCGTTTTGTGCTTTTGGGCCTGTTCCTGCCCGGATTCGTGCTGTTTGGGAAAGAGCCGACCGACCTGCAACTCTTTCTGCTGATCGGCCAGTCCAACATGGCGGGGCGCGGCAAGGTCGAAGCCGCCGATCAAGTGCCGCATCCGCGCATCCTGATGCTCGACAAAAATAATGCCTGGGTGCCTGCTATGGACCCCGTACATTTCGACAAGCCTAAAATCGCGGGCGTGGGTCTCTGCTCTGAGTTCGCGCGCTGTGTCGTTGCGGCGGAACCGCAGGCCGTCGTAGGGCTCGTGCCGTGCGCATTTGGCGGCACGACGCTGGATCAGTGGCGTCCGGGATCGGCGCTTTACACCAACGCTGTGGCCCGTATGCGCGCGGCCATGCAGAACGGACGATTGCGGGCGATTCTGTGGCATCAGGGCGAGGGAGATAGTTCGGCGGCCAAGACCGCGACATATCCGGTGCGTTTCAGCGCAATGATCGCGCAGTTGCGCAGCGACTTGAACGCGCCTGACGTGCCGGTACTGGTGGGTGAGTTGGGACGTTATCGCGACGCCTATGCCGGCTTCAACGCGATGCTGCCACAGGCGGTCCAAGCAGTGCCGAACAGCGCGCGTGTCTCTTCGGAGGGACTCGGCGCGAACAACGATAACGTACATTTCAACCGCGAGGCGTTGATCACATTCGGGCGGCGCTATTTCGAAGCGTACGAGAAACTGCGAAAAGCCGCCGGGCAACGTTGAGTTTGCGCTATGCCTAACACCGAAAAAAAGATGCTGTGGTGGGGGCGGTCGGATCCTGAGTACTCGCGGAACGGCGTGCTGCGTCAACACTTGCGGACGCTTGGCTGGGAAATCGCGGACTTTTCTCCGAGGGTTTCGTCTCTGGGTGACATCGAGGCCGCGTTGCGCCGTCTGCCTCGGCCCGACGTCGTGTGGGTGCCGTGTTTCCGTCAGCGCGACGTGTCGGCCGCACGCCGCTGGTGCGACCGCAAGGGTTGTGTGCCGCTGGTGTTTGATCCACTGATCAGCGCGTACGACAAGCAGGTGTGGGAGCGTTTCAAGTTCAAGGAGAGCGACAGCGGCGCGAAGCGTTTGCTGGCGTGGGAGCGCGCCTGTTTCGCCAAGGCCGACCGAGTGCTTGCCGATACCGCGAGCCACGTCGTGTATTTTGCAGAGACGCTGGAGGTTCCGCGCGAGAAGCTCCACTTGGTTTACGTCGGCGCGGACGAGACACTTTTCCGGCCCGCGCCAGAGTGTGCGCCGAGTGTGCCGATCGACGTGCTTTTTTACGGTAGCTTCATTCCGCTGCAC
>JAKPSO010000323.1 GCA_029571495.1 Pseudomonadota bacterium | reverse complement strand
CGGAGATATGCTTTGCGCGTCCACTTCTACGGCGTCGGCCACCATCGCCGGTGGTTCCTTTGGCACGCGGAGCAACGCACGCACGCCGGTCGGCGCGTTAGGCTCAACGACCAGCGCGCCGGTGTCGCCATAGAGCATTTTGAGACGTTCGCGCGTGTTGGCGAGGCCAACGCCGGTGCCGCCGGTCTGCGCGCCGCCGAGGCCCAATCCGTCGTCGGCGACGAGCACTTCGATGTTGTCGTTTACCAAGCGCACTTGAATCGCAATCGTGCCGCCCTCGCGTTTGGGTTCTAGGCCGTGCTTGATGGCGTTTTCGACGAGCGTCGCGATCATCGTCGGCGGAAAGCTGATACTGCTCAGGTCTGCCGGAATGTCGATCGTGTACTTGAGGCGCTCGCCCATTCGAATCTTCAAGAGATCGAGATACGCGCGCACCACTTCGATCTCGCGGCCGAGGGTTGACGTCGTTTCGCGCATCGTGGGCATTGCGGCGCGCAGGTACGAGATGAGGCGCTCAAGCATCGTGCTCGCCTGCGGCGGATCAATCTCTTGCAACGCGTGAACGTGCGCGAGCGTGTTGAACAAAAAGTGTGGCTCAACCTGCGCGCGCATGACCATGAGGCGCGCCTCGGCGAGTTGGCGCGCGTAACTTTCGCTGCGTTCGCGCGACTCTGCAATCACGGCGCGCTGTTCACCGCGCGCCGCACGGCCAGCGAATCCGCGCGCAATCAGCATCAAGAAAAAGAGAGTGAGCAGGACCACGAAACTGATCACACCAACGATGAGTTTCTTGGCGTCGCGCGCGACCGTGCTGTCGATGGCGTTGCGCACTTCAGGGTCAAGATTGATCGGTGCTGCGACGTAGTTCAGACCAATCGGCGGCAAGCCAAATTTGCCGTCAAGGGTGACGGTGATCTTTGAGTTAGCGGTGCTTGGCGTACCGTTGGCGGGCTCGGTCTTCGCGAGCTCTTTAGCGCGCTCTTGCAGTTCGCGCAGTTGCTCGACGCTGTGCTGCATCGCCTCCATTTTGGTGTTGAACGCCTCGTAGGCGCTTTCAGCGTCCGCTGCGTCGGGCGTGGCGCGCAGCTTCGCAGTAGCGTCGGTGACAGCGCGCGTGGCTTTGTTGACGACATCGCGCTGCGCGTCGATCAAGCGCTTGAGGTCGCCAACGCTGCCAAGCGTCACCTCTTGTCGCGCGCTGGAAATTTCGCGCGTGACGTCGTCGATCGCCGCGTCGATTTCTTTGAGCGTCGCGGCGTCGTCGGCGATGATGCGCACGCTCAGAAGCCCAGTGCGTGCGCGTTCAAGCACTTGCTTTTGGGCCGCAACTTTGAACTCCTGGCGCGCGGCGGGCGTAGTGTGTTCACGTGCGAGCCGCATCGAATCAAACGGCAGCGCAAAGAGCGCCACCGAGATCAGCACAATCAGCCCGCCAAAAATCAAGCGCCACCACGGCGTGCTGCCGAAACCCTTCCAGAGGCGGCGGCTGACCGGCGCGGGCGTGGACGTGGGTGTGCTTGGCGGCAATGGAGGCGGCTGCGGCGTCGGTGACGATGGATTCATGCGCGGACAATTCTCTGACGATGGAGCATTGACCGTAGTCTGCCAGTGACCGCGTCGCGGCGCGCCCCTGAAGCGATGAAGCGCAGGAATACTGGATCGCTTGCGGGTATTTTCGGCAACTAGGAGATGTTTACAGCTTTTCGGCGCTAACGACCTATGTGCGGTCATTAAGGGCGCAAAAACTGTTTTGTCGACATTGACAAAAAACACTCGCAAACGACCATTTGGCGGTCGCTATCGCTAAAAAGCTGAATCGCGATGGGAAGCGATGTGTCCAGTCGCGCAGTGATGGGCGAGGCATTCGCGGGTAGGCGACGACTTGGCGTCGCTCCGTGCTACGGGGGGCAGCGCGGCCAAGTCCGCGCCTACAAAGCGCCTAAAGGAGCCGCGTTGTGCGAGGCTGGACGCTATTTCTTGCCAGGATTCGGCGAGAACAATTCCATCTTGTTGGGCTTGCCTTTCCACTCGTCGGCGTCCGGCGGCGCGGCCTTCTTGCGCGAAATGTTTGGCCAAATGACCGCGTATTCGGCGTTCAGTTTGATCCACTTTTCGGCGATGTCGGAATCGGGCTTGATGGCGTCGGCTGGGCATTCTGGCTCGCACACACCGCAGTCGATGCACTCGTCCGGGTGAATCACCAGCATGTTCTCGCCTTCGTAAAAGCAATCCACGGGGCACACGTCCACACAGTCGGTGTACTTACATTTGATGCACTGGTCGTTTACGGCGTAGGTCATGGTCTGATGCGGGTATGGAAGTCCGGGTTAGCCCTCTATTTTGCCGCAGAAGCGCTTTCCGCGCGTTTTGCGCTACACCGCAAGATAGGCGTCGCGCAGCGCCGGATCCGCTTCTAGCGCGCTAAACGCGCCGGAAAACTTCACCTCTCCGCGATCAATCACGACCGCGCGATCGGCCACGGCGCGCGCGAAATTGAGGTTTTGCTCGGACAGGATGACGCACAAACCCTCGCGCTTCAGCGCTTGCACGCTCTCGGCGATGCGCTCGACAACAATCGGCGCGAGGCCCTCCGACGGCTCGTCGAGCAGGATCGCGCGCGGATTGCCCATCAGCGTGCGCGCGATAGTGAGCATTTGCTGCTCGCCGCCGGACATCTGTCCGCCGGGCCGGTCCATCATCTCTTTGAGTTTCGGAAAAAGCTCGCACACGCGGTCCACGCTCCAACGCGGCGCGTCGGACACGTGTTTGCGTGATGCAATGCGACCCACTTCCAAGTTCTCCGCGACGGTCAGATCGGTGAAGATGCGACGATCTTCCGGCACATAGCCGACGCCGCGCCGCGCGATCTCATGCGGCGACAGCCCGGCAATGCTGTGTCCCAAAAACTTCACGTCGCCCGTCACCTCCGCGACGAGCCCCATGATCGCCTTCATCGTCGTCGATTTGCCCGCGCCGTTGCGACCGACGAGCACGAGCACTTCACCCGCGTTCGCCGTGAAGCTCACGTCGAACAACAACTGCGCACGGCCGTAGCGAGCGCAAAGTTTTTTCGCCTCAAGCATGGGCCGCTCGCTTGTCCGTGGCGTTGATTTCCACACCGCCCAGATACACGGCGCGCACTTCGTCGTTGACGCGCACTTCGTCCGGCGTGCCCTGTGCGATCACGCGACCGCGATTCATCACAATCACGCGGTCGGCGAAACCAAAAACAACGTCCATGTCGTGCTCCGTGAATAGAAGCGCCACATCACGCTCACGACACGCCCGCACCGCAAGCCGCATCAGCGCATCGCGCTCGGCGGGTGCCATGCCTGCCGTCGGTTCGTCCATCAGCAGAAGTTGCGGCGTGTTCGCAAACGCCATGGCCAATTCCAACCGCTTCAAGTCGCCATAAGCCAATTCCGCAGCCGCGCGGTCAGCCTGATCAGCGAGGCCCAACTGTTGCAACAGATCGCGCGCATGCAGCGCGTAGGCTCGATGCGCAGGCGAGAACAGCGAGGTCGCGGTGCCGTGGTGGCTCATGAGCGCCATCTGCACATTCTCTTGCACGCTCATCGAAGCAAACGTCGCCGTGATCTGAAACGTACGCGCCACGCCTCTGCGAAAGAGTGCGTCGGGCGGCATGCCGGTGATGTCCGCGCCGTGCAGCGTCACGCGACCGGCGTCAGGCATGAGCTGCCCATTGATGAGATTAAACGTGGTCGTTTTGCCAGCGCCATTCGGGCCGATCAGCGCCACGGCTTCGCCTGAATTCACCACGAAGTCCACGCCTTTCACCGCGGCGAGGCCGCCGAACGATTTCTTCAAACCAACGACTTCAAGCGCGACGCTCATCGCTCACTCCGCTTCGCGACAAGCGCGGTCAGCGTGCCCACAATGCCACGCGGAAACAGCAGCACGATAAGCAAAATCGTCACACCCAACGCCGCGCGCCAGTACTCGGTAGAACGCGCCAACGTGTCTTGCAACCACGTAAACGCTGCCGCGCCAACGATCGGCCCCGCGAGCGTGTTGATGCCGCCCAAGAGCACCATCACCAGCGCGTCCACCGAGCGCGGAATCGCAAGCACATCGGGCGAAATGCTGCCTTTGGAGAACGCGTGCAACACGCCCGCCAAACCCGCGAGCAATCCGGCGATCACAAACACGGCCCATTGCAAATGACGCGGCGACAGTCCGATGGCCTGCGCCTTCACCGGTGCGTCGCGCGACGCGCGCACGCTGTACCCAAGTGACGAATGCGTGAGCCACGCGCACGCCCCTAGCCCCAGCGCAGTCACCGCGCACACCATCCAATAAAAATTCGTACGCTCCGACAACCACTCCGGCGGCCAAACACCGACGAGGCCGTTGCTGCCGCCGGTCACTGCGTCCCACTGAAAAACGACCGACCATGTGATCTGCGCAAACGCGAGCGTGAGCATCGCCATGTACGTGCCCGAAAGACGCACACTGAACC
>JAKPSO010000305.1 GCA_029571495.1 Pseudomonadota bacterium | reverse complement strand
AAGGCGATTCGATGCGGTCACGTCTGCTGAAGAATTGATCTTCTCGCGCGAGTTCGACAAGTACTATCGCGGAAACAACCAACCCCCGGTGGCGCAGGCGCGCGATGTACAAACACAGTATGGCGATCGCGGCAAAATTTTGGTGGGGAATAAGGTCAGCGTTAGCGTTGCCGCTCCGGGCAGTTCTATCGCCCGCAAACAAATCGTGATTCCGACCGTCGTCGCTGTAAACGGACGTCAACCAATTTATTCAGAAATCGTGATGCCGCCCGTTGGCTAGGTGATAGTGGTCAAGCGTTTTTCTTACCTAGCGTCGTGAAGATCGAAGCGTGTTCGTGGCTAGATCGGCTAGCCACAAACTGAAACAGCGACGCTCGACGCGGGTAAAAACCTCTGCTTACACGTCGGCTTCGTGGACAAGCGCCGATCGGGACACCTGAGTAGCCGATGACTACGCATGCCCACAGTTGGGCAACTTACTGCCAAGGCCGGAAGAACGGTTGTTCTTTGTTGCAGGTCGCGGCTGCGCCCTTTAGCCTTTCGCCACGAATGGGAATACGCGCCTGCTGATCCCCAGAAATCACGGTCAGAATGTCAAAACTGCCGTCGGCGTTGACTTTCACGCTCACCTCGTACTTCACGTCGAGCACCCGCCCGACACCCGGTTGCGAGCATTTTCCGGTCCAGCTCGCTTCGGTTTTACCTTCGCGAACGTTCGAAAGCGTGCAAATCGAGCCCAGCGCTCCAAGCACGCCCTGCCAGTCGCGCGCGGTGAGGTCGTCGTTGGTGTAGTTGTCCACACACAAATCGCGGACCTTGCGGTTCCAGTCGACGCGGTACGCCCCTTCCGCGATTTTCGGCGCGGCAAAGGCGTTCGTGGCGAACCCCGCCACAGCTATCAACAGCAAGGGGAATCGTAGTGTTGATCCAAGCGCAACGCGTGACATGGCGGCTTTCAAGTCTGTGGTGAGTGGCTGTTCGTAGGTACGGCGCGGGAAAACCTTACTCGACCTAAACTAGGCTGAGTAATTGAAGCCGAAGCGCCTAATCGGTTTGATCTTGCGAATTGAATGCATTGCACATGAGGGCAATTCCGTTGAGTAACCCGCGAATTAGGTTGATTATGCTGATGACTATGCTGGGTGTTGCGTTTGCATTGTTGGTTGGCACTGAGAGGCCAAAAGAGCAGACGTCGGATGAGCTGGGCTTGCCGATTACGGTTACGGGCTTTCTTGACAACGCAAAGTCAAACTCCATCATTGCGCAACTTGAAAAGCGTAGCGCCACCCTGAACAGCGTGCTGTTTAGCGAATGTCACGCTGGCACACTTGGCGCCTCCGTCGAACTGGCCCAGTACATCCGTGACCACAGCGTGAGTACTGTGGCAGCTGGACAGGTTACATCCGGTTGTGCCATTGCGTTTTTGGCAGGACGGACGCGTCGAATAGATTTGAAGAACGACTACGTACTCATTGGACTACATAACGGCAGGACGCCAGCAGGGGAGCCGATGCAAGATCGGGAGTTCGTCATCCGGCAGATGGAGTATTTTCTGCGCGCGCGATTTGACGAAAAAATTCGTTCCCTATTGCGGGACGCGCACGGAGAGGCTGCTGGAGTGTTCTTCTACTTTCGACGCGATGGCAGCGAGGTTGTCGAGACGGTCAAGCACTGCGACGGCTCGCAGGGTACCGATTTCATGAAATGCGCCATCCTGGGCGACGTGACCGCAGACGGGCGCGAATCCTTACCGACTAAGCCGGGTGGGCACGCTGCGCCCACCACCACATTAACGCCGCCAGGTTCAGCGCGGTAGGGCAGACCGCTTGCGTTCTGCCAAGTGCGAGAGGCTAGATCAACAGGCGTGGCGGTGGGCGAGACAGACAGTTAACGGGTTTTGTCGGCCCAATTCAATAAGCCTGACCCAATGTTTTTCGATCAATGGGTAGGCGACGACTTGGCGTCGCTTGGTGCAACGGGGAAGCGCGGCCGAGTCCGCGCCTACAAATAGATGAAGTGAACGCCGTGGCGTCAGACGGTGGTGTCGGGTCGGCGATCGTGCCGCGCTTTGCGTCAACCATGGGATAATCGACGCGTTTGACGATGCAGCCTCCCGCCACCGCACACGTTCGGGGCAGAGGTTGACTTAGCAAGGGTTGGGTGCGGTCCGTTAATTGCACCTGGTTTGTGTTGGGTTAACTTTTTCTGAACGGTTCGGAGCCATGACTCGCCCCCTCACCGACGCGCAAATTGCTGCGCCGGTTTCGCAACTTCCCCCCTCTGCTTATTTCGACGAGACGCTCCTCGCGCGTGAGCGTGAGCTTTTGTTTGCGCGCGGCCCTGGTTACGCGGGCCACCAACTCATGGTGCCGAGCGTCAACGACTACGCCGTGCTCGCCACGCGCAATAACGCGCAAGCGCTCACGCACACCGCAAACGGCGTCAATCTGATTTCAAACATCTGCCGTCATCGTCAAGCCATGATGCTCGATGGTCGCGGCTCGCTCGTGCAAAACGGCGGCAATGTAGTGTGCCCGTTACATCGTTGGACGTACTCCGGCGAGGGCGAACTCGTCGGCGCGCCGCTTTTTCCGTGCAATCCTGCGCTGCATCTGAAGAACGACGCGCTCAAGTCGTGGAACGGCCTGCTCTTTGATGGCCCGCGCGATCCCGTCGTTGATCTTGCTTCGCTGTCCACGCAAACGCGGCAAGCGCTGGATTTTTCGGGCTACGCGTTTAACCGCTCCGTCGTGCACGAGTGCAACTACAACTGGAAGACCTTCATCGAGGTCTACCTTGAGGACTATCACGTCGGGCCGTTCCATCCGGGGCTCGGGCAGTTCGTGACCTGCGACGATTTGGCATGGGAATGGGGCAGCGATTTCTCTGTGCAAACCGTGGGCCTTTCGCGCGGGTTCGACAAGCCGGGCTCGCCGGTTTACAAGCGTTGGCACGATCAGGTGATGCAGTTCCGGCAAGGCGTGCCGCCGCCGCACGGCGCGATCTGGCTCACGTACTACCCGAACATCACGGTCGAGTGGTATCCGCACACGCTCGTGGTGTCGTCGCTGTGGCCGAAATCGGTGGGCAAAACGACCAACGTCGTTGAGTTTTATTACGCCGAGGAAGTGTCGCTCTTCGAGCCGGAATTCATCGCCGCGCAGCAAGCTGCGTACATGGAAACCTGCGTCGAAGACGACGAAATCGGCGAGCGTATGGACGCGGGCCGCCGCGCCTTGTTCGATGCGGGGCGCGTTGAGGTGGGCC
>JAKPSO010000289.1 GCA_029571495.1 Pseudomonadota bacterium | reverse complement strand
ATGCTCCCTTTTGCCGACGGTTCCGACATGGGTGGAAGTCTGCGCAATCCCGCGAACTTCTGCGGCGTCGTCGGACTTCGGCCAACACCGGGTCGCGTGCCGATTTATCCAAACGTGAATCACTGGGGCGCGTTCAACGTGCACGGCCCCATCGCGCGCACCGCGGAGGACGCCGCGTGGTTGCTCTCAATACAAGCGGGCGACGATCCGCGCGTGGCGATTGGGCGTTGTGGTGACCCGACGATGTTTCGGCAATCGCTGCAGCGAGATTTCAAAGGCACGCGTGTCGCATGGAGCCCGACGCTCGGTGGTTTGCCCGTTGAGCAGGGCGTGCGCGACGCGCTCCAACAATCGCTCAAGCGCTTCGAAGCAATCGGCTGCATCATCGAAGAGGCCGAGCCCGATCTCGGTATTTCCGATAACGCGTTTCGTGTGTTGCGTGCGTTAAATCTTGTCACCACGCTGGGCAACCACTACAAACATAATCGCGCACTCATGAAGGACGCGGCGGTGTGGAACGTCGAGCAGGGCCTCGCGCTTACGGGCGCGCAGATCGCCGAAGCACAGATGCAACAGTCGAAATGCTTCGAGCGCATGCAGCGCTTCTTGAAGCGTTACGACTACTTCCTTTGCCCCGTCAATCAAGTGCTGCCGTTTGATGTCAACACGCCGTATCCGACCGAGATTGACGGCGTGCCGCTCGAAACCTACCTTGACTGGATGAAATCCGCCGGACGCATCACGATGACGTCGCATCCAGCGGCAAGCGCTCCAGTCGCATTTGCAGCGAACGGTTTGCCAGTGGGCATGCAAATCGTCGGGCACTTCGGTTGTGAGTTTGAAGTGTTGCAACTTGTGCATGCGGTTGAGTTGCCGCTCAGCGAGCGCACCCCGCGGCTCGACGCGTAACTCGACTACGCGCAACGACGTACAGACTTTTCTTAGAGAGCGTGCGCCGCTCGCGATCACAGATAATCGGTCAAGCCAAAAGATGACCGAGGATGAGTGGTGCCGGATACGTCGCTGACCGAAGCGCAATTTCGCAGCTATTACTTGCGCGACGATATTGCGCAGTGGCGCTTTGCTATCGCCTTGTTCGCGATTCCTAATATTGCATTCGTCGCTGTTGATTTTCAGGTCTACGGCGCTTCACCGACGCTCATGGCGATGTTTGCGGCGCGTGTTTTCCTGCTCGTGTATTCGGCGGTCGCGTGGACTCGTCTCCGCACGGTGCCCAACGCCGTGATTGCCGATCGTTGGATGTTTGGCTGGGCGGCGGCGGGTGCGGCCGTGATGCTCGCAAACACCATTGCGCGTCCGCTCGAATACTTCGGACACTACCAATTCGAAGTGTTTGCGCTCCTCGCATTCTTCGCGACCGTGCCGCTACCGCCGAAGAAAAAGCTCATCGCTGCAATCTTGTATCTGCTTGCTGCACTTCCGCTTCTGGTGTTCTACAAAGTGCCGACTTCCAATCTCTACGTGAGCAACACAGCGTTCGTGCTCGTGCTCACCGTCGCCAGTGGCTTTCTCATTGCGCAGCGTATTCGCCGCTATCGTTTCCTCGCGCTGGAGGCGCGGCTACGGCTGGAGCGTGAGGCGCAGACGGATTCGTTGACCGGCATTTCCAATCGTCGCGCGTTCATGGATTGGGCGCGTGGCGAAATGGCACGCTACGAACGCAATGAAGTACCGGTGACGGTGCTCATGCTCGACATCGATCATTTCAAGAGCGTCAATGATCGCTTCGGGCATGACGTGGGCGACGCGTTATTGGCGCAGTTTTCGCGTCGCATTGAGGGTGAACTGCGCGCGTACGATCAGTTCGCTCGACTCGGCGGCGAAGAGTTCGTCGTGGTGCTCCCGCATTGCAATCTCGCTGACGCGGAGGCGACCGCGACGCGATTGCGCAAAGCGATTTGCGATACGCCGTTCTCCGCCAACGACTCGCCGATTGTGATGACCGTCAGTATCGGCGTCACGCGCCTCAACACGGGCGAAAAACAAATCGACGACGCGTTGAAGCGCGCCGACGCTGCGCTCTATGCTGCGAAAGACAAAGGTCGCAATCGCGTCGAAATTTCGCCGTGAGTCAGTGCGCGGTGAGCCACGAGCCGCGCGTAGCGACGTTGATGCAGCGGGACAATCGCGGTCGTCAAGCGAACGCAACACACCTCAAGGCTCGTAGTGCGCAGGTCACTCCCCGGCCAATCCCAAACGCTCCAATGAGCCCGTACCTACGCGGATGACTTCGGCCGTGCCGCTCGTCATGTCGATCACCGTGGTCGCGGCTTCCGGGCACGGACCGGCGTCGAGGATCACCGCGAGCGAGCGCGGCATCAGGTTGGCGATGTCCTCGGGATCGTTGAGCGCGACCTCCGAATTCGGTGGGATCAGCGTTGCCGACAATATTGGCTCGCCAAGTTCGGTCAGCAGCGCCTGCACGACCGGGTGGTCCGGCACGCGCAGTCCCAACGTCGCGCGTTTGGGATGCAGCAGGCGTTTCGGCACTTCGCGCGTGCCTTCGAGAATGAAGGTGTAAGGCCCCGGCGTCGCGAGCTTTAGCAGGCGAAACGCGGGGTTATCGACGCGCGCGTATTTGCCGAGTTCGGATAAATCGGCGCACACCAACGTGAGGTGATGTTTCTCATCGACACCGCGCAGTTGCCGCAGCAGCTTCACCGCATCGGCGTCGCCGAGGCGACAGCCGAGCGCGTACGAACTGTCCGTTGGATACGCGATCACCGCGCCGTCGCGCAGCAGCTGCGCAGCCTGTTTGATGAGGCGAACCTGCGGGTTTTGGGGGTGAAGGTAAAAGCGTTGAGTCATAATGTGCTTATATAACTAGAGAATAACGCAAACGGTTGACGGCGTTTTTGAGCGAGCGCAAGCGCGCCGCACATCGCGCCGTTTCACGCTCGAACGCCGCTCTCGCCACTCGTATGAATCTGCAACAAATTAAATACATCTGCGCCGTTGTTGAAAGCAATTTCAGCGTCTCCGACGCCGCAGTCGCGTGCTACACGGCGCAGCCGGTAGTCAGCAAACATATCAAAACGCTCGAAGACGAGTTGGGGCTCAAGATCTTCGAGCGACGCGGCAAGCGTTTTGTCGGGCTGACGCAGGCGGGCGAGGAGGCCTATGCGATTGCCAAACGCCTCAATGGCGACGCCACGAGCCTGAAGGCGCTCGCTTCTGACATGACCAATGCGAAGGCCGGGGTGCTCACCATTGCCACCACGCACACACAGGCGCGCTACGTGCTTCCGCGCGTGGTCACACAGTTCGGCGCGAAGTATCCTGACGTGAAGCTAAAACTCAAGCAAGGGAACCCAAAGCAATGCGCGGACTGGGTCGCGGGAAGCGAGGCCGACATCGCAATTGCGACCGAGGCGTTGTCGTTGGACCCACTTCTTGTGACGCTGCCGTGCTATCGCTGGAATCGTTGCGTGATCGCGCCGCCGAAGCACCCGTTGGTCAAAGAAAAAGTGCTCACGATCGAGGCGCTGTCGAAGTATCCGCTCATCACCTATGACACCGCGTTCACGGGACGCTCACAGGTAGACCGTGCGTTTGCGAGCGTCGGCGTGACGCCGAACGTCGCACTCACCGCGCTCGATTCGGACGTGATCAAAACCTACGTGCGTCTTAATGTCGGCGTCGGTATCCTCGCGGAAATGGCGTACGAGCCGAAGGTGGATTCCGACCTCAAACGGATCGACGCCTCGCATCTTTTTGCGCCGTCG
>JAKPSO010000286.1 GCA_029571495.1 Pseudomonadota bacterium | reverse complement strand
GGTGTTGACCGAAGCGCCCGCCAAAGCAATCAAAGAAAAATTGATGCCGCTGGCAGTCGCGAAAGATGCCGCTGGCGCCGCGTCAGTTGCACTCAAAAAGAAATTGGCATCGTCGGGGCGTGAAGCGCTGGCAGCGGGCTTTCCAAATGCGAGTGACGGCTCGGATCGCTTGGTCGTGGAAAGCGACGGCAAGGCGGACTACGTTTATTTGGTCGCGCTCGCAGCAGGCACGACGCTCGTCGCAGGTGTGCAAAACGCGATTGACGCGACGCTCGCGAAGTTGCCGATTCCCAAGGTGATGACCTATCAGCTTGCCGATGGACTGACCGATGTGAATTTTGTTCGTCCAGCACATGGCCTGATCGTGTTGCATGGTGATGATGTAGTTCCCGCGACGACGTTAGGCCTCGAAGCCGGACGCATCGCGCACGGTCACCGTTTCCAGGGCGCGAACAACATTGAGTTGGATACCGCGAGCCGCTACGAAGAACTGCTGCGCCAGTACGGCAAAGTCGAGCCGGTGTTCGCCAGCCGCCGCGACATGATCCTTACGCAACTGGAAGCGAAAGCAAAATCGCTCAGTGCCACGCTGGGCACTCCAGCAAGCTATGCCGATTTGCTTGATGAAGTGAATTCGTTGGTCGAGTGGCCGACGGTGTACGTCTGCGAGTTCGAACCTGAATTCCTCGCGGTGCCGCAGGAATGTCTGATTCTCACGATGAAGACGAATCAGAAGTACTTTCCGCTGTTTGATGCGTCGGGCAAGCTCAAAAATCAGTTCCTCATCGTGTCGAACATGCAGCTTGACAATCCTAAAAAGATTGTCGAAGGCAACGAGCGGGTGGTGCGTCCTCGTCTCGCTGATGCACGTTTCTTCTTCGAAACCGACAAAAAGTCGAAACTCGAAGCGCGCGTGCCGGAGCTGGCCAAGGTCGTTTATCACAACAAACTTGGCACTCAGGGCGAGCGTGTCGCGCGTGTGGCGAAGCTCGCGGGCGAGATCGCGACGCTGATTGGAGCCGACAAAGCCCGCGCTGAGCGCGGCGCAACGCTTGCAAAAGCTGACTTGATGACCCTGATGGTCGGCGAATTCCCCGAGCTGCAAGGCACGATGGGGCGCTACTACGCATTGCATGATGGCGAGGCCGCTGATGTGGCCGCAGCTTGCGCGGAGCATTACCAGCCGCGCTTCGCAGGCGACGCCTTGCCGTCAGCGGGCGTTCCAACGGCCGTTGCTCTGGCGGACAAATTGGAAACTATCGTAGGTCTCTTCGGTATCGGGCAAATTCCAACCGGAGATAAAGACCCCTTCGCGTTGAGACGACATGCGCTAGGCGTATTAAGAATCCTCATAGAGCAAGCGCTGCCAATTGATTTGGATGAAGTAGTGAAGCTGGCGTTTGGAGCGTTTCCGCACCAGTTCGAAAACGTCGCTCTTAGCACTAGCAAGGTGAAAATATTCATCCTTGACCGGTTGATTGCATACGCTCGCGACTACGGTTATCGCGCACAAATAGTTGAGGCGGTCATTCACAATGCGGCTCTTGACCCTTGCGCATGGGGGGAGTTGTTGGCGCGTTTCGCAGCCGCCAAGGCGTATGCCGATATGCCCGAAGCGGACTCACTAAGCGCAGCCAATAAGCGCGTCGCCAATATCCTCCAGAAAGCAGAAGATGCCGGCGAACTATTTGCTGTAAGTAACGTAGTGCGGGAGCCGGCTGAACTAGCGCTTCGCGAGTCGCTAGAGGCGGTTATGCCGACTGCCGATGCACTCTATGCTAGGGGCGACTTCACGGGATACCTAAAATCTTTCGCAGCGCTGAAAACTCCGGTCGATGAATTCTTCGACAAAGTAATGGTGATGGCCGAAGACAAAGCTGTGCGCGCTGACCGTTTGGCGTTGTTGCGCGACCTGCGCGACGCGATGAATAAAGTGGCTGATCTTTCGAGGTTG
>JAKPSO010000255.1 GCA_029571495.1 Pseudomonadota bacterium | reverse complement strand
CCAGTCAACACAAAGTGCACGGCGACAGAAACGATTAACAACGTGAGTACCGGAGCAGTCGCAACCGGTTGAAACGCCAGTCGGTACACCGCCGGTCCCATCGCGGTCACGGACACCACGGTCGCGAACACCTGCAGCGCGAAACCCGCCTGCGCGGCCCAAACACCCCAGACAACAAGCGCGGCCAACACGCAGGGCAAGGCACTCCCCGCCATCGCACGCAGCATTCGCGAAGGTTCACGACGAAACGTCAGACCCTCTGACAATACAGCCGCCGCGGCAAGCGCGAGCAACAGCCACACGGTACCAGGTAGTTTGCCCTGCTCAAACGCCGCCAGCGTGAGCACAGTAAAGGCAACAAATTCGCCCTGTGGCACGAAAATCACACGGGTGACGGCGAACACCAGCACCAACGCGAGCGCCAATAAGCAGTAAATCGCGCCGTTGGTCAGGCCATCCTGAGCGAGTAGCGCAGCAATCGAGAAGTCCATAGCTCGGGGGCTTTCAACGCAAACCGGAACGCCGGCACATCGCGTCTACGCTGTGCCACAAATCGCAACGGTGCGCAGCGCAAACTGCGCACCGAAAATCGCGTTACTTCGTCGCGAGCGCCCAAGCGCCGTTCTTGATCATGAACATCGTGCGACCACGATTGTCGAGACCGTTGTGATCGAGCGCGCTCATGTTGAACACGCCGTGCACGCCCACGACTTCCTTGGTGTTTTCGAGAGCATTGCGCAGCGCCAAGCGGAATTCTTTGGTGCCTGGCTTCGCCGTCTTCATGGCCTCAGGAATAGCCTTGTTCAACACGATGTAAGAATCCCAAGCGTGGCCACCGAACGTCGTGCGCGGGCCAAATTTGGCTTCGTACTGCGTGATGTATTCCTTGGCGACCTTCTTAATCGGGTTGCTGTCAGGCAGTTGCTCGTAAGCGAGCATCGGGCCGGCTGGCAGGAAGGCACCGTTGCCGTCCTTACCTACGACGCGCAGGAAGTCCGAGTTACCGACGCCGTGCGTTTGATAGATGCGTCCCTTGTAGCCACGAGCTACGAGCTCTTTGTGCGGCGTTGCAGCCGGAGTGCCAGAACCCACGATCAGGATTGCTTGCGGGTTGGCCGCCATCAGCTTGAGCACTTGCCCCGTAGTGCTGGCGTCCGTGCGGTTAAACCGCTCAATGGTGTCCATCTTGATGCCTGCGGTCGTGGCCGAACGCTTCATCTCAACGAGCCAACCTTCGCCGTACGCGTCGTTGTAGCCAATGAAGCCCATCGACGTGATGCCCGCCGCTTTGGCATGCACTGCGACGGCGTCGGCCATCAGAGAGTCGTGCTGAGAAACCTTGAACACCCAACGCGTCTTCGGATTGGCGGTGGCGACGATACGCGCGGAGCCGCCCAGCGAAATATTGGGCGTTTCACCGTCTGCCACCACGTCGATCATCGCCATTTCGTTCGGCGTCGTCGTCGAGCCAATGATCACGTCAACTTTGTCTTCTGTAATCAGTTTCTTGGTGTTGGTCACTGCCTTCGTCGTGTCGGAGGCGTCATCTAGGATGATGTAGGTAACGTCAACGCCGCCAATTTTCTTCGGCATCAGGTCGACTGAGTTTTTCTCCGGGATGCCGAGTGACGCGGCCGGACCTGTCAACGACAGCGTCAGACCAATTTTTACCTGAGCGTTTGCTGCAGTAACTGCAAACGTCGCTGCAACCGCAGCGCAAAGAATCCGAACCATGTAAGCCTCCTTATGAATTCCGGAAGCAACAACCAAAGATAGTTATTGCTGATAAGTAATTTTGCATCAAACCTTAACCGTTGCCAACAGCACAAACCACGGGCTTACCCGCATTCTGCGTGCACTTGCAAGGCTCACGGGCAAGTGTAATACGCCAAAAAGAAAAACCGACCAAGCGGTCGGTTTTTCTCTCGTACGCAGCGTTTGCGTTACTTTTTCAGGCTATCGCGAATTTCGCGGAGCAGGATAACGTCTTCCGGCGTTGGCGGTGCCGGTGGAGCCGGCGGTTCAGCCGCAGCCTTGGCCTTGTTCATCGCTTTGACCATCATGAAGATCACGAAAGCGAGGATGATGAAATTCAACAGTATGGTGATGAAATTACCGTAAGCGAATGTCGCGATACCGGCTTTCTTCAAATCCGCCAGCGCCGTAAGCTTGTTTGGATTGTCCCCCAACACGACGAGCAAATTCGTAAAGTCCATGTTGCCGAAGAGCTTGCCAACGACCGGCATGATCAAGTCGCCCACAAGTGAGTCGACAATCTTCCCGAACGCTCCACCGATGATGACGCCGACGGCCAGATCGACGACGTTGCCTTTCATTGCAAAGGCTTTAAATTCTTCCATCATTGACATAGTGTTGTCCTCTCGTTTGTTGCTTAAAACTAATGCGGCGAGCCTAAACTGCCGCTTCCCCGGTTTCACCTGTGCGGATGCGAACTACCTGCTCCACACTGGATACAAAAATTTTCCCGTCGCCGATCTTCCCGGTACGGGCCGCCTTGACGATGGCTTCGACGACGCGCTCAACGTCGTGTTCAGCAACAATTAACTCAACCTTCGTCTTCGGTAGAAAGTCGACGACATACTCGGCGCCACGATAGAGCTCAGTGTGACCGCGCTGGCGCCCAAAGCCTTTGACCTCGGTGACCGTCAACCCAGTGATGCCAGCCTCAGCGAGTCCCTCACGAACTTCGTCGAGTTTGAACGGTTTGATGATGGCTTCTATCTTTTTCATGGCTTGTCCTCCGTCAAGGTGTGTAACTTGAGAGTATGCCAGAGGTGCTGGCCCGGCAGGCCGCACAGGAATCCTGCCGACGCCACGCCTCAGGACTAATCCGATGCGACCCTCACTGCGGTGGCCACCTGCGTGGGCGCGGGTCTGACTATGCAACTCGTCTTGTGCGATGTCGACGGGCGCAACCGCACGCCTTTTCAATTTTGGGGTGATTGCCGATGCGCCTATTCAAGTATCACGTTAAAAAGATGTCACGCGAGCCGCTCGCGGCAAACTAGTTACTGAGCAAGAAAGGCACGGAGATGAAACTGGGAATCGAAGGCAGATGGGCGCTCGTTTGCGCCGCGAGCAAAGGCTTGGGCAAGGGTTGCGCACGAGCATTGGTTGAGGAAGGTGTGAACGCGGTGATCACGGCACGGGGCGTGGAAGCTCTGGAAGCGACGGCCACCGAATTGCGCGCAGCCAACCCCGCCGTCACGGTGATCGCGGTCGCCGGCGACATCACAACGCCGGAAGGCCGTGCCGCCGCCCTCGCCGCCGCGCCCCATTTCGACATCCTCATCAATAACGCAGGTGGGCCACCACCCGGCGATTTCCGGAACTGGTCACGTGACGATTGGATCAAAGCCGTAGACGCCAATATGCTGACGCCCATCGAACTGATGAAATCCGTGATCGACGGAATGTGCGAGCGCGGATTTGGCCGTATCGTGAATATCACGTCCGGTGCCGTGAAAGCTCCCATCGACACCCTGGGACTTTCAAACGGGGCACGAAGCGGGCTCACCGGATTCGTCGCAGGTCTCGCGCGTCAGCAAAAAGTGGCGAGCAGAAACGTCACCATCAACGGCCTATTGCCGGGCCCCTTCGACACGGACCGAATGAACACGATGCTCGCCAATTGGGCCAAGCGCGACGGCAAACCCGTCGCGGAGGTCGCTGCGGCGCGCCTCAGCAAGAACCCCTCGCAACGCATGGGCACTATTGAAGAATTCGGCGCTACCTGCGCGTTCCTGTGTAGCCAACACGCGAGTTTCATCACCGGCCAGAACATCCTAATGGATGGCGGCGAGTACCCTGGTACGTTCTAGTCTCGCGTTAAGGCGCTAACCATTCGCGCGCTGCGCCGCGATCACTTCCATTCGAACCTGTTCGGTGAGTTCGGCTTTGATGTCCATAAACATCGGCGTCGTCTTCACCGAGTAGCTGCGCGGATGCGGCATCGGCACCGCGCGGTCAAGCTTGATACGCCCCGGCCGCGCGCTCATGACCATCACGCGACTGCCCATGAACACGGCTTCATCGATGTCGTGCGTCACAAAAAGCACGGTCTTGCGCTCAGCCTCCCAAATGCCAAGCAGAAGCTCCTGCATGAGCTCGCGCGTCTGATGATCAAGCGCGCCGAAGGGCTCGTCCATGAGCAACATGCGTGGATTGTTCGCCAGCGCACGAGCCAGCGCGGTGCGCTGCTGCATGCCACCCGAGAGTTGCTTCGGAAAGTGATTCTCAAATCCACGCAGGCCAACTTTTTGAATGAAGGCATTGGCAACTTCGAGTTGTTCCGCGCGAGGCAAATTCCGCTCGCGCAGCCCAAAGCAGACGTTGTCGATGACGGTCAACCACGGGAACAGCGTGTAGCTCTGAAACACCATCCCGCGGTCAGCACCGGGGCCGGTAATGCGCTTACCGTCGAGCAGTACCTCGCCAGACGTCTGCTGATCAAGCCCCGCGACGATGCGCAGCAGCGTGCTCTTGCCACAACCAGAAGGTCCAAGAATCGTGATGAAGTCGTTCTCGGCAACGTCTAAATCGGTCGCTTGTAGTGCAACGGTCGGAGCGCGTCCTTCCGACGAAAATGTTCGCGATACGCCACGGACAGAAAGTATGCTCATCGCGTCATTTCCCCAGCGCCGCCCAAGGGAAGCACTTGCGATTTGCGTACTTGAACAGCATGTCGCTCGTGAGCCCGATCAGGCCAATCACAATGATGCCGAAGATGATTTGGTCCGTGGCGAGGAGCGCTTGACTGTCGGTAATCATGTGCCCAATGCCACTTGACGCGCCGATGAGTTCAGCGACGATCACGTATGTCCACGCCCAACCGAGAACCATGCGCAGGATCTCAGCGATTTCGGGAGCCGCCCCCGGAATCAAAACGCGCTTCACGAGACTCGAATCCGTCGCACCGAGCGTGTACGCCGCTTCGACTAAATCGCGCCGCGTGTTACCGACGGCTACCGCAATCATCAACACCAACTGAA
>JAKPSO010000231.1 GCA_029571495.1 Pseudomonadota bacterium | reverse complement strand
GCGCGGATGTCCGAAGCGTTCTTGATAGTGGTTCGGGCCGCCGAGCCAACCACAGAGAAACCAATAGAGCTTGTCGCGCGAGCCGTCGAGCGACTCCGGGTGCAGTTTGCGGATGCCCGCGTACGGCTCATCGAGATCCATGTGATCGTAAAACGCGTCGACGAGCGCGCGCACGCCCGGCTCGCCGCCGAAAAGCGCGAACGGAGATTTAGCGGAGGGGTTGAGGGCGACGGTCATTCGAGCATTTTCGCTCAACTCGCGTGCAACATCACTTCCCGAAACGTGCGCAACATGCCCGCCGTTGCGCCCCAAACGTAGCGTTCGTTATACGGAATCGCCCAATATTCACGACGTTGGCCTTCGCGCAGAAAATTGTCGCGCCGCCAGTTTTTGTCGTTCATCACATGCGCAAGCGGCACTTCGAACACGTCGGCCACTTCGAAGGGATCGATTGCAAAAGTTTGCGGTGCTGAGCGCGCGACCACCGGCGTGACTTCGTACGCGGTAACCGTTACATAGTTGGGCAGCGTGCCGACAACTTCGATGAGACTGTTGTCGGTACCGACTTCTTCTTCGGCTTCGCGCAGCGCAGTGGCGATGATGTCCGCGTCGAGCTCATCCATGCGGCCACCCGGAAAACTAATCTGACCGGCGTGGTCGTGCAGATGCGCGGTGCGCTGCGTGAGCACAACGTTTAACTCATCTTCGCGCTCCACGAGCAAAATTAGCACGCCGGCGGGGCGTACTTTGCGACCCAGGTGCGCATGCATTTTGAGTCGCTCGGCGGAGGTCATGTCGCCCGCCTCACCCAACGGAGTGCCGCGCCATGACTGCGCTTTGCTGAGCTGCGTTCGAATTTGATCTATCTTCATCTGCGTAACCTAACCTTCTCGCAACACCTGAATCGGCGGCGTCGTGAGCACGGTTCGCGTGCCCATCCAGCCCGCGAAGAGCGTGCACGCCGTCGCGGCAAAAAAGCCCACGAGCCACACGGCGGGCGAGGCGACAAAATCAATTTTTAACAGACGTGTTGCGAGCGCCCAGGTCAGCAGTATCGAACCGACGACACCAAGCAATCCGGCCGCACCACCAAGCGCGGTGAACTCGGCGACAAGTGCCGCGCGAATTTGGCTCTTGGTGCCGCCGAGCGTGCGGATCAGCGCGGTGTCGTAGCGCCGCTCGTCTTGAGTAGCGATGACGGCGGTGTAGAGCGTCAGGAGCCCCGCGACTAGCGTGAACGCGAAGACGAATTCGAGCGCGCGAGCGACTTGATCGACGATGCTGCGCACCCGCTCCATGATTTCCGACACGTCAATCGCGAGCACGTTCGGCGCGACGTTTACGACGGAAGCAAGTGTCTTGTTGTCGCCTTTCGGAAGATGAAACGCAGTGATATAGCTCTTGGGCAGCGGCGCGAGCGTGGCCTCGGGCACCAACGCAAAAAAGTTCACACGGAAACTGTCCCAATCGACTTTGCGCAAACTCGTAATGCGCACTGTGATCTTGTCGCCCGCGACGTCGAACGTCACACTGTCACCCAAATTAAGGCCCAGCGTTTTCGCGATGCCGTCTTCAAGCGACATCACGTCGCGTGCATTGCCGTCGAAATAATCGCCCGCCACGACTTTGTTAGCAGGCGGCAATTTCGGCGTGGCGGACAAATTGAATTCGCGATCGACGAGGCGTTTCGCACGTTCGTCGGGATAGTCTTTCGCGGTGACGGGTTTGTCGTTCACGGCGACCAATCGGCCGCGCACCATCGGATAAAAATCTGCGGCTTTGCCGTCAACTGTTTTCGGCAACAACGGCTGCAACACTGAGATTTGATCTTGTTGCACGTTGATCAGGAAGCGGTTGGGCGCATCGGCGGGAACGGACTTTTGCCACGCCGCGAAAAGGTCGGTGCGCACGAATCCGACGGTGATCAGGGTCATTACGCCCAAGCCCAAACACGCGATTTGCAGCGCGGTGGAGAGACGGCGGCGATCCAAATTTGCGAGGCCGTACACCCATGATTGGCGGCCACCGACACGGGAGAGTTTGCCCGATCGCACGAGCGTTCGAATGAGCCACAAGAGTGCCATCGCGACCAGCGTGGCTGCTGCGACAAGCGCCACTAAGCCACCCACGAAAATTGCGCCGGTGCTGATGTCTTGCGACTGCATCATCACCACGGCGAGTACTGCAACCGCACCAAGGATTGAGGCGAATACGCCGCCGCTGCCGACGGCCGGTAGGTCGCGACGAAGCGCACGCACCGGCGGTGTAGCGGCGAGCGCTACGAGCGGTGGGATCGCGAAGCCAAGCAGCAGCACGAGTCCCGTCGCGAAGGCCTTTGCGAGCGGCAACCAGCCAGCGGGTGGAAGCTCCGAGGCAAACAACCCGCGCACCATCCAAGCGAGCGCCGCCTGCGCCGCGTACGCGAGCACTACGCCGAGCAGGCACGCGATGATCGCCAGCACAAAAAATTGCCCAACAAAATGCATGAGCGTTTGTCGCTGGCCCGCGCCGAGGGTTCGGAA
>JAKPSO010000218.1 GCA_029571495.1 Pseudomonadota bacterium | reverse complement strand
GTACACCGCGAGCCAACCCGCGTTGACCAACACTTTGCCTTCTGACTTGAAAGCTTCACCTTCAACGCGCGTGATGCGCGTGGTTTGCTGAAATTCCGCGGACGGATAGAACACCGCGAGGAAGCGCTTGACGACGAGGTCGTACAGTTTTTCTTCCAGCTCGTTCAAAGCCTTCGGCAATTGCAGCGTCGGAATGATCGCGAAGTGATCCGAAATCTTTGTGTTGTCGAAGACACGTTTGTTGTTGCCACGCACGTACTTCTTGTTGCGAATTTCGCGCGCGAATTGACCGTAGCGATTGGTCTCTTCGAGTTGTTCAAGTGTTTGCCCAACGGTTTTGACGTAGTCCTCGGGCAGCGCACGGGCGTCGGTCCGCGGGTAGGTCAATACCTTGTGCTTTTCGTAAAGTGCTTGCGCGAGTGAGAGCGTCGTGCGCGCAGAAAAACCAAAGCGCGAGTTCGCTTCGCGCTGCAAGCTCGTGAGGTCATAAAGAAGCGGCGGCGCTTGCGTCGTCGGTTTGCTCTCTTCTTCGACGGTACCGAGCTTTCCTTGGCACTTCGCTGCGATAGCCTGCGCGCGGGCTTTGGCGTCGGCCTTTGCGGCATCTGGAGAATCAAAAATCCGTTCAGCACGCGCGTGCTCGTCGTCGTTTTTCTTGAACTTCTCGTCGAACCAACGGCCAGCGTATTGCCCGGCTTTGGCGTCGAAAGTTGCGTGTACTTCGAAGTAAGTACGGGCGACAAATTTGCGGATGCGCTCTTCGCGCTCCACCATCAACGCAAGCGTCGGCGTTTGCACGCGGCCCACGGTCGTGAGGTGAAAGCCGCCGCTTTTCGAGTTGAACGCGGTCATCGCGCGGGTGCCATTGATACCAACCAGCCAGTCGGCTTCCGAGCGGCAGCGCGCGGCGTCGGCGAGACCTTGCAATTCCGAGTCGTCACGCAACTTGGCGAACCCGTCGCGAATCGAGCCTGCCGTCATCGATTGCAGCCAGAGGCGCTTCACGGGTTGCTTCGCCTTGGCGTGCTCTTGAATCAAACGAAAAATCAGCTCACCCTCGCGCCCGGCATCGCAGGCGTTAATGATTTGCGTAACGTCCTTGCGCTTCATGAGCTTAGTGACCTGCTTCAAGCGGTCGGCTGTCTTCTCAATAGGCTTCAACTCAAAGTGCGACGGGATCACGGGCAACTTCGCGAAAGTCCACTTGCCGCGCTTGACTTCTTCGTCCTCCGGTTCGCCGATTTCTACGAGGTGACCCACGGCAGAACTGATCACGTATTGATCGTTCTCGAAGTGGTCGCCGTCTTTCTTAATGTTGCCCAAGGCCTTCGCGATATCGCTGGCGACGGACGGCTTTTCGGCAATGATGAGAGTCTTTGACATTTTTTTAGTGTAACCAGAAAGTCTGACGCGACCGGGACGCGCACAGAGCCGCGCACCATTTCGAGAGCGAAAAAGTGGGCAGTTTGTGCCTAACCGCGTCGTTGCCAGCGGCTGCCGGGAAGCTGTTCGACCGTGCCAGAAAGTTCGAGCATCGTGAGTTCGGTGACGACTTGTTCGACCGGCAAACCGCTGCGTGTCACCAGCGTATCGACGTCAATCGGCGTGTGTTCAATGTGCGCGATTAGTCCTACGTTCGACGCGGTGGCTGACGTTGCCTTAGCGGCGGTCTTCGGTTTGCGAGCGGCGCGGGCGCCGGGCACGACTGGCTCTGTCGCGGGCGCGAGCAGTGCGTCAATGCGCAATTCTTCGAGCACATCGTCGGCCGTTTCAACTAGCTTTGCGCCTTGTTTGATGAGGTGATGGCAGCCTTTGTGAAATGTTGAGTGAATCGAGCCCGGAATCGCGAACACTTCACGGCTCTGGTCACCGGCGAGACGCGCGGTGATGAGCGAACCCGATCGCATCGACGCCTCAACGACCAATACGCCCAACGACAACCCGCTAATGATGCGGTTGCGTTTGGGGAAATTCTCAGGAATCGGCGGTGTGCCCAATGGATATTCGCTCACGATAAGTCCGCGCTCGGCGATGCTGTGCGCAAGCACTTTGTTCTTGGCGGGGTACACGCGATCAATGCCGGTTCCAATCACCGCAATCGTACTGCCCGCTTCGGCGTTGTTGGCTCGCAGCGCACCAACGTGCGAAGCGGCATCGATGCCTTCTGCCAAGCCAGACACCACGCAAACACCGCGCTCTGCGAAGGCTTTCGCGAAGGCCTCGGCCGTATCAGCGCCGCCCTGCGAGCAACTGCGCGAACCTACCATTGCAATGGCGGGTTTATCTAGGAGTTCAATGCGCCCTTTTGCGTACAAAACGACGGGAGCGTCGCCGCTTTCGAGGAGCGCTTTCGGGAACGCACTGTGCGCCCAGGTGAGCAGATGGTGATCTGCGCTCGTGTTCAGCCACGCCAACGCTTCGTCGAGCTTCGCCTGCAACGCTTCGTCGGGCGCTGTCGTCAGCGCACGCGCGGCTTTGTCGCCGACGAGGGCCGTGAGCGTTCCCACGCTCGCTGAGAAGACAGACGCAGCATCACCGAGCTCCCTGAGCAATTTGTGGACCGCGCGGCCACCCACGCCGTGCGCGAACGCGAGGCGCAAAAAGTAAATGTCGTCAGGATGTGA
>JAKPSO010000213.1 GCA_029571495.1 Pseudomonadota bacterium | reverse complement strand
TATCCGGTCAACGCGTACACCGTTCGCCAAAAGCCCGGCGGTGGATTGCAGTACCCGAGGTTACATCCCGCGTACAACCGTGCGAGTACACGGAGTGCGGTTTCGATCGCTTGTGACGATTGCAATGTCGTTTTGTACAAGGCGAGCGGCTCAGCTTGTCCGAGCCCGCTTTTGTGCCAGACTGTCTTGGTAATTTCTAGGTAGACTGCCATCACGCGCCGGGAGGTCGGCGAAAGCCGATGGGAACTATTCCAGAACGCGCCTTCAAGTTTTGTCCAATCTCCTGTCATGAGAATGGATGTGGCGCCGGCAAAATCCCCTGGATGCAGTGCGATCGCTTTTTCTTGTAGCGTTCTTATCGCGTCGACTAGAGTTTGAGTCTTACTCATAGTGTGGAAATGTACACGTACGCCCACCGCTGCGACAACGATCTAGCATTTAACATAATATAAATTCCAGAACACGCGGCGAGTCATCTTTCACGCAACGCTTCGACGGCGCTCTCTATTCGTTGAATCGGCTTCAGCGTTATTTGATCGACGCGTTCTCTGGCGGCCTTGTTTACTGGTGGGCCGATGACCCGTGAGAACCCCAACTTGTCAGCTTCTGCCACGCGCAGTTGACTCCCAATCACCGGCCTAACTTCTCCGCCGAGCCCAAGTTCGCCAAACAGAACGACGTCCTGTGGCACCACGACACCTGACAACGATGACCAAACCGCGCACGCGATAGCTAAATCCGCAGCCGGTTCGCCAAGCCGCAGTCCCCCGACAACGTTTACGAACACGTCGTAGCCGCCAAGCTGGCACCCCAAATATCGATTTAGAACCGCCAGCAGCATTGCCAAACGTTGGCCGTCGAAGCCGGTACAAACACGGCGCGGATTCCCGGCGGTACGGTCGACCAGTGCCTGTACTTGTACCAACAACGGTCTTGAGCCCTCGATCGCCGCAAACACGATATTTCCAGGCGATGCCTGCTGGCCGCGTGCCAAAAAAAGTGCTGACGGGTTTCCGACACCTTTGAGTCCGTCTTCGACCATTGCGAACACGCCAATTTCGTTCGCGGCGCCGAAGCGGTTCTTCAGCGCCCGAATGATGCGAATGTTCGAGCCGGGCTCGCCTTCAAAGTAGATCACCGTGTCAACAAGGTGCTCGAGGACACGCGGCCCCGCAATCGCGCCCTCTTTGGTAACGTGGCCTACAAGAAGCACGGCTGTGCCGGAACGTTTTGCGTAGCGTGTCAACTCCGCAGCGCACTCACGAACCTGCACTACCGACCCGGGAGCGGATGAAAATGCTTCGCTGTACATCGTCTGAATCGAGTCAATGACGACGACGTCCGGCTTGTTCGCGGCGATGTGTCCCAGAATCGCGTCAAGCGACGTTTCAGCCAACATCTTGATCGATGTAAGGTCTAGGCCCAAGCGCGCGCCGCGAGCCGCAACCTGCGCGGCAGACTCCTCGCCCGAAACGTACAGCGCTGAGCGTGTTGCCGATAATGCGGCGATGGACTGCAGCGTTAACGTCGACTTTCCGATTCCGGGGTCGCCGCCAATCAGGGTGACGCCGCCGGGTACGAGTCCACCGCCCAACGCGCGATCGAACTCAGGGAGACCGGATGACCAGCGCTGAATATCCTCTTGTTTGACGTCGGATAACGTCACGACTCGGCTGCTAGCTATCGATCCGGCCTCAATGCCTCCTGAGCGCGCGGAGGCAACCAGCCGAGACTCCTCAAGCGTATTCCATGCACCGCAGCCGGAACACTGCCCTTGCCACTTGCTGGCAACCGTGCCACAGTCACGACATACGAAGGATATTTTTGCCTTGGCGATTCGATTTACCTTTATTAGTCAATAACTTACGTGGCGCAATTCGCGTTAAGTATGAGGATTCAAGGAAGAAGTCAATTCATCCGACCAAACGCAACATAACGCAATCCTGCAGCGCGAGCGGCTTCGGCG
>JAKPSO010000186.1 GCA_029571495.1 Pseudomonadota bacterium | reverse complement strand
AAACGCTTTCATCGATTCGCCAGACACGCGAATCGCCACGTGTCCGCTCGTAGAAAATACCGTCATTCGCGCACTGAACCTACCAAGCTACGGACGGCGCGGCGCGCTCGGTTTGCAGAAAGTACGCGACCAACTCAAGCTTGCTTGCACAACACTCGACCATGAATTTTGGCCCGACGACGTGTCGCTTCGTGACGATAGCGCTGTCGACTTTTCACGCGTGCATGGGCACAATCAAATCACGGATTTGTACTTGCTTGCGCTTGCCGTGATACGCGGCGGCAAGCTCGTGACGTTTGATCAAAACATTCCGCTTGACGCGGTGCGCGGGGCCGAACGCCATCACCTGCGCGTTCTCTAGGTCACCACGGACGCCGATTTGCGTGTCGTACGATCACGGATGGGTTGTCGTCACCGAGGCGCGCTAACCTTGGTCAAACTTGAGCATGTTGACGTTTATGGGGGCCCGTGGCGCCACGATTTCTGCGCCGGATGTTTCCTCGAACCGACGCAACAGCTTTGGGTCTATGGGTTCTGTTGTGTAGTAGACCGCAACGCGCGTCATTTCGTTAGGCGGCACAGCGGCGGTAAGCAGGCTGAGGTAGCCATCAACTAACTCGTCTTCGTCGAGCGCGTGCTGTTCAACGCTTGCGCTGTCGGGGACAATTCGGAACACGAACACATTGATTCCGAACGAACGCTCATTGATCTCACGACTCTTGAAGCGCACTAGCCAACAGGCATCGATGCGCTTTTCGTTGAGTAGCACCTCGCGTGCAAACGTCACAAAACTCGCGTTGCCCGCAGTCAGCTGATCGTTCAATAGGTGCTTGCGGAAATTTTCGGTAAACGGTCTCGCCCATTCCCTCGCCGCGTCGGCGGTCGAGCGTGCGGCAAGCGTCGCTTCAAAAGTACCAAATTCGAATGTGTGGCTGGCCATCAGTTCTGTCGCGGTTAGCGCATACGTACGATCTGCGCGGTAGCTCTTTCGCAGCCACTCGATACCGTCATCTACGTCGCGAGCTAACAGAGCGCTGCCGTAGGCAAACATAGCGGCCGCGCTATTCGCATCGCTGGCGGCGTTCGCCAGTGCGTTCAGTGTTTCCGCGTTGCGAAATAGATGGTCAGCAGCGGCGAGACGCGTGATGCGATCAACATCGCCAACGGCCGCATCATTGGTTGGCACTGTGGCAGCGGCCAATACCTTTTGCGACCAGGTCAATCGGGCGTGATCGACACGCCACGATGCGCTCATTCGCGCGCACGTACGCTCCGCAAAACTCGCATAAACCAGCGCCCATCGATTGCCGAGTAGCACTTCGCCAGCGCACGGTCCAGCCCAGTCCAGCGTCGTCGGCCGCGTGCTGCCTACGTGCTCGATTCGCTCGTGAATGGGCGGGTGACTGATGCGATGCACGCCTGAGCTGCGTCTCCAAGCCTGTGCCGACGCGTTGAACGCCGCGTCTGCGCTGATGCGACTGGCGGCTTCTGTCACCCATTGCCAGTAGTCGGTGGGCGGCAATGGCGATGCCAACATCATCGCTAGACGTTGGTCAGCGAGAGACGTCTTCCACGCAGCGTCGACGGCCTGGAGTTTGGTCAGTCCGGTGATTAGCGCCGTGCCTAGGACACATGACGCTGCCGATGCGTCCGCTTCGAATTCGCAATGCACGCTCCACTCCGCGGAACGCGCGAGGAACGGGGGAACTAGCCGGTCAGCTAACGCCGCGATGGCGCCGCCGATGCCTTCCGCGTCGCGCTCGCTGTAGGCATAACCCAACCACTTGGCGCGTACACGATAGATCCAGTGGCCCAAGCGCCCGTGTTGCCGAGAAAAATGTCCGAGCTCATGGGCGATAACAGCCCGAACCTCGTCAGCGTTCAAGATTCGCAACAGCGGAATTCCGATGCCCAACGTCCGCTTCACGCCCACCAATGAAAGCACACCTCCGGAAGTGTGCGCAAAGGCATTGAGCTCATTGCAAAGCACAATCCGATGTGGGCGAGGTGCATTTAGTTGCGCGCATAGTGAGTGCACGTCGACTGCTAGTTGATCTGCGTCGGGTACGGTTTCATGCCAGTCCGAAAGTTCGGAGCTTGGCTGTAACAGATACCAACAGCCAAAAAACAATAAGATGCCTGCGCCAATCGCAAACTTGGGACTGTAGAAAAGCCACGACAACACCACGATGGGTGACAAGGGTATGAACGACAGTAATGCGTAGATCGATTCCATCGCAAGGGCGAGCGACGTCAGTTGCGTTCGCTGCCAAATCGATAGTCGTTCAGTTGCACGGGATGACGTTTTCATGGGTGAGGGCATATTTGTGTGCGACGAGAGAGTTGACAGTTACGCCTTCGCAAACTCCACTCGATGCTTGATCCAGCGCGACAAGAACGCCGTTTTGTCGAATGACGCATCGGCCTCCAATTTCGTTGCGGCGTTACGTGCGGCTTCGACTAAGTCGATGTCTTCTTCGATGTTGGCGTAACGCAGCGACGGTAGACCAGATTGCCGTGGGCCGAGGAGTTCGCCGGGGCCGCGGATGCGTAAGTCTTCTCTTGCGATGACGAAGCCGTCGGTGTTTTCGTAGATCACCTTTAGCCGCTCTTTCGCGGTTTGCGAGAGCTTGTCGGCGAATAACAGGATGCAAGTGGACGCCGCTGCGCCGCGCCCGACGCGCCCGCGCAGTTGGTGCAGTTGCGCCAATCCGAAACGCTCCGCGTGTTCGATCACCATCCAGCTTGCGTTCGGCACATCCACGCCCACTTCAATCACCGTCGTGGCTACGAGCACTTGAATTTGATTGGCGGCAAACTCCTGCATGACAGCGGCTTTTTCGTCGGACTTCATGCGCCCGTGTAGCAGCGCGATACGGGCGTTCGGCATCGCGGCGACCAGTTCTGTGTGGAGTGCCGTGGCGTTTTGCAGCTCGATGTCTTGTGACATCAATTTTTCGCTCTCGTCGATTAGTGGACACACCCAGTACGCTTGCGCGCCCGTCTGCACCGCGCTGTAGATGCGTGCGGCGACCTCGCTGCGGCGCGCTTCACCGACGAGCTTGGTCGTGATCGGTTGTCGGCCACCGGGCAATTCGTCGATCTCCGAAACATCGAGATCAGCGTAGTAACTCATCGCCAGCGAACGCGGAATCGGAGTCGCGCTCATCATAAGTTGGTGTGGCGCAAGGGCACGCTGAGTGTCTTGTTGGCCGCGCTGTCGCAACTGCAATCGCTGCTCCACGCCGAATCGATGCTGCTCATCAACCACGACTAAGCCCAACCGCGCGAACGAAACCTTCTTTTGAAACAGCGCATGCGTGCCAATCACGATATGCGACTCGCCTCGGGCGCACGCAGCTTGCGCGGCGCGCAGCTCTGCGGCTGGCAGCG
>JAKPSO010000180.1 GCA_029571495.1 Pseudomonadota bacterium | reverse complement strand
GCACATCGTACCTTCAATAGCTGCGCCCGTCGTGGCCACGCCATTCATGGCAGGGTTCTTTTCGCCGTCGAGAATCTTTCGAAGCCCCGCCGCGAGTTCGTCCCACGTGCCCGGCGCTTTCACGCCGTATTTCTCAAAGAGATCTTTGCGGTAGTACAAAAACTGCGCGTCGGCAAAAGCGGGCAAGGCAACGATCTTGCCGTCGACCACGTCGGCACTCGCGTACGCCGGCAAGTAGGTCTTCATGAGCGAACCCGCTTCGGCACCGAGGTAGGCGTCAAGCGGCTCCAACCAACCGGCACGCGCGTACTGCATCGGATTAACGATGTCGATCATGTAGAGATCAATGGCGCTGTCTTTCGCGTTCAACACGGTGGACAGGTATTGGCGTTGCGCCTCAGAGGTCGCCCCGCCGGTTTCCATCTCGATCTTGGTGCCAGGATTCTTCTTTTCGAAGTCGTCGAACAATTTGCGCATCAGGTCAGGTCGTTGGCTCGCGCCGCCCGAAAACACGCGAATGTTTTGTGCCGCGACGGTCGCCGAAACGACCATCAACGCGGCCGCCAGCAGTGCATTTCTTAGTTTCATGTGATGAACCTCCTTGGTTTTGATGTGCTGTAACTATCGAATGGCGATGCCGGAATCCGCATCGAAAAGATGCAGTTTGTCCGACGCAAGTTGCGCTTGAACGTTGTCCCCCGCGCGCAGGCTGACATCGGGACGCGCTCGGGCGACGAACTCAGCGCCGCCGATGCGCAATGTAACGAGTGTTTCAGCGCCTAGCGGCTCGGTCACAACAACGCTCGCAGAAACGGTAGTGCCCGCGGTCGATGTGACTCGATCCACGGAAATGTCCTCGGGACGTATCCCTAGATCGACTGCACTGCCGCGATGCGAAGCGCTCGCCGCCCGCAGGGCCTCGGGTAGTGCAATCGATGCGTCGCCCAGCGACACCGACGCGCCGTCTGTCGCAAGCGTCGCTCGCGCGAAGTTCATCGCGGGGGAGCCTGTGAAGCCCGCCACAAATTTGGCGGCGGGACGGTTGTAAATTTCGTCCGGCGTCGCGTACTGAACCACTTTGCCGCCCGAGAGCACCGCGATGCGGTCGGCTAGCGTCATCGCCTCGACTTGGTCATGCGTGACATAAATGATTGTCTTTCCGAGCCTTGCATGCAGTTTCTTGATCTCGGTACGCATTTCGTTGCGCAGCTGCGCGTCAAGGTTTGAGAGCGGCTCGTCGAACAGAAACGCTTTCGGGTCGCGCACGATCGCTCGGCCCATCGCGACGCGTTGACGCTGCCCGCCGGAGAGTTGGCGCGGCTTGCGGTCAAGCAAGTGTTCGATGCGCAAAATCGCCGCCGCGTCGCTCACGCGCCGCTTGATCTCATCTTCGGAAGTCTTGCGAAGCCGCAGGCCAAACGCCATGTTTTCGTACACGCTTTTGTGCGGGTATAGGGCGTAGTCCTGAAACACCATCGCGATGTCACGTGAGCGTGGCGGCGCATCGTTGACGCGCGCGTCGTCAATCATGATGTCGCCGCTGGTCGTCGTTTCGAGCCCTGCGATCATGCGCAGTAGGGTCGACTTGCCGCACCCCGACGGTCCCACAAACACGACGAATTCACCGGACCGAATATCGAGATCAATACCGTGGATGACCTCGACGTCACCGAAACGTTTGACGATCTGCTTGAGTTGAACGTTAGCCACGCAAATGCCTCACTTGAATCGCTTCACGTTCATCACGCGTTGGCCGTAGCTGCGCCAAGTCTTGCCGTCATACTTCAACGCCGCGCTCTCTGCACAAAACTCGTAACCGCGCTTACCCGGCGCACCAAACTCCGCGACGGCAACCACGGGCGTGTCGCCTTCGAGTGGTGTCGTCGATTGCACGACGGGGCCAATGGGCAGCGCGACGCCAGCTCTCACGAACACCGGTATACGCTCTAGATCGTAGTTAAGCGAGATCACCTCGCCGCCGTCAACGTGCATGCCGCTCCACAGGTCGTACCAACCGCCTTCAACGTCAGGAAGATAACCTTCGACGTCGCCCTCGCGATTGAGCACCGGCATGACGATCATGTGCGGGCCGCAATAGAACTGCTGCTCAAATCCTCGCGCGACGCGGTCGTCCGGATGCATCAGCGCCATCGAGCGCATTACGGGCAAGCCGGTCTTCACAGCGAGGTCACACGCGCCACGCAGGTAGGGCAGCAATTTGTATCGCGTCTCAAAAAATTCGCGAGCGATGCGCTCCACGTCGTTGCCGAAGCACCACGGCTCGCGCGCGCCGATGCCGTGAATGCGGAAATGCGATGCAAAAATCGCGGCCTGCACCCAGCGCAGATAAAGAGCGGGTTCGGGTTGCGTCGCCCCATAGAAGCCGCCGACATCGGTCGCGTGAAACGGCGAACCCGAATGTCCGTGGTTCATCCCGGCGCGCAAACTTGCGGCGAGGCCTTCCCAATCACTTTGTGGATCGCCGCCCCATTGCAGCGGATGCCGCTGTGAGCCAATCCACCCAGCGCGGCCCCACACACAGGCTTGATCGCCAAACGCTTCGCGCGAGGCCTCATACACGCAGCGGTTGTAAAGATGCGAGTTGACGTTATGGATGCGCGCTCCGGTGTCGCCATTGAACGCAAGCGCGTCGGCAGGAACTTGTTCGCCGAAATCGCTCTTGATCACGTCAACGCCAACAGCCCAGAGCTTTCTGTGTTCGTCACGCCACCACGCGTATGCGGCGGGATTGGTGAAATCGACAAGTCCTGACGGCGGCAGCGGCGTAAGCGTGGGACCGAATGGCGTCGTTTTTTTGCCCGTGTCCCACTCGAACACAAGCTCGCTGCCGTCCGCGCGCTTCAAGAAGTAACCGCTTTGTTCGTACTTGCGAT
>JAKPSO010000177.1 GCA_029571495.1 Pseudomonadota bacterium | reverse complement strand
GGCTTCGGCGAGGATCGGCATGTTCTCCGCGATGTCAGTCGGTTGCCAATGAACGCTCGGCATCATCTCCGCAAAAAACGTGACGTGCTGCGCCGTGCGCGAACCGATTTCCAGCACCGCGCTCCCCGCCTTGAACACGTTTTGCAGATGCGCAAGGATCGGGCGCTTGTTGTTTTCGCAGGCTTGGCTGAAAGGTACTGTCATGGTGCGTGGCAGAGTGCGTTGTTACGGCGAGCATAGCCGCGCACACGCGATGACGTCGTCACGGATGCACACGCTCGGTATTAAGCTTTGTCGGTAAAACGACTACCCGGTGGTCGTTGTAGCCACAATTACCTAAAAGTCGACATGCTGCGAAAATTGGCTGCAAGCCTTTGTAGACGGTCGTTCGCCCATAAAAACCAATCCGATACCCTTCGCAGGCTGCGCGTTGTGCGCCTTCCGCTGGCGCGCTTGCGTCGCAGAACACGTCTTTACCACTGCGTCCACTCTGCCCGATCCGAAAGCCATGAATGCCACCCCTCAGATTCGCGCAGTCCTAAACTTAATTCGCACTGCGGCCCTCGTGCTGGCGTGCGCCAGCACATCGCACGCTCAAGTCGCGGGTAGTTTCGACACCACGTTCGGCGCCACCAACGGATACGTGCCTGCGCTCGTGATCAGCACCAACAACGACGACCGCGCTCACGCGATGGCCCTGCAATCCGACGGAAAGATCGTTCTCGCCGGCAAATGCGCGGGCGCGCTCGGCACGTATTTCTGCATGGCGCGGCTCAACGCGGATGGGTCGATTGACACGAGTTTCGACGGCCCCGGCACACCGGGAAATGGCAAATTTCTGATGTCTGTTGCAGGCTCGCTTAGCGCGGGCGCCTACGCGGTGGCCGTTCAGCCAGACGGCAAGATCGTCGTGTCCGGCACCTGTTCCGGCAAGTTCTGCATCGCGCGGCTGAACGAAAACGGTTCTTTCGACACCACCTTCACCGGCATCGGCGGCACCAGCGCCGGCCACTTCGCACTCACCATCGGTACGTCGACAGACACATTGACTGGAATGGCGTTGCAACCCGACGGCATGATGGTGCTCACCGGGAATTGCGCAGACCCGACAGGTAGTGCGCCGACGCTGTTTTGCGTCGCAAGGCTGACCGCGAACGGCGACTTCGACGGCGGCTTCGACGGACCGCCGCCAGTGTCCCCCGCCAATGGCCGATTCCTTGTTCCGCACATTGGGTCGAACGCCACGTACCCTGAAGGCGCACAAGCAGTGTTGATCAATTCGACCGGCAAGATTCTGCTCGCGGGAAGCTGTCGCGATGTGGAAATTACGGCTTGCTTGGTCAAACTTAACGCAAACGGCAGTTTTGATTCGACATTTGACGGCGCAAGCGGCGCGGGCAACGGCAAGGTTGCGCTCGACCTCGGTCGTTCTATCAATATCGACTTTACGAAAATCGTACTGCAGGCGGATGACTACGTACTGGTGCCCGGCCATTGTTCTGATGCCCTTTCGGGCGCGTGCGTTGTACGCGTGAAGCCGGATGGCGTAATCGACACTTCGTTTGGCGGCAACTTGTCGTCTGCGAGTTACCCACTTGGCGTAGCGCACGCTGGGAACGGAGTCTTCGTCCCGATTGCAGCCGCCGTCCATTTCGATGGGCGCATTGTCTTGGCCGGGCCAAATTTTCAAGTCACGCGTCTAAGTGGCGACGGTTTCCCCGACAACACCTTTGACGGCCCGCCGCCCTCGAACGCGGATGGTTTCGTCCAGGTGAGTCTCGGGACGTTTAGCCAAGTATCGCGAGCCATGCAACTGCAACCCGACGGCAAAATTCTGCTGGCGGGGTACTGCCAGAGCAGCTTCTCTGCGCCCACTACGTTCTGCATCGCGCGCCTCAACCCCGGTTCTTCCGGTGCGCGCAATTGCACGCCTGACATTGACGGTGATGGTCGTACTACGGCGACTGTCGATGGTCTCATCATGATGCGCGTCATGCTCGGCTTGACCGGCACCGCCGTTACCGGCGGCATCACCTTCCCAACGACGGCTCCGCGCAAGACGTGGAGCGCGATACGCAGTTACTTGGTTACGCACTGCGCGATGACGCTGGGGCCGTAGCGTCCCTGTTTTCCTGGCGCGCAACGCCAAGTGGATCCCGCTACTTTTAGTCCTTCGTTGGGTCGCCCTGAAGTGCGCACCCCCCGGCGCATCCAAAGCTCGACGGCAACGTGAAGCTCGATACGCACACCGGGTTCCTCGTTCGGTCGTGAATTCGAAAGTAACCTCGGTGCGCGTCATTGATGCGCGTTCACCCCGCTTATCTGCCGCCGAGAACGGCGGATAACGCCGCGCGAGCCTCTCCTACGTCGCTTCGCCCAATGTCTGTTTCCCATGCGCGTTCTCGTTCCTACAAATACCGACTCCATGCTGGATTCGGGCACTAGCCGCAAGTCTGTTGGCTGGTTTGGTATCTCACGCTTGGGAGTAACGCAATGAGCGAGCACACTTTACCGACGACGATTTATCCGTACGAGCCTGCGCCGCGAACCACCCGCGCGCGCTCGCGCAAATCTGCGGATGAGAAGGCGCAAACGCGCATGAGTCAACGCCTGCAACCCGCGTCCGTGGTCGGAAATCCTGTGTCTTGCGCCAGCACCGGTCGCGTCAAAGCCAGCGACGTGGCCGCCGCGCGCCGTTACTACGTCGGCACCGACTGATCGACGTGGAAATAGCGGTGGGCGCTGCCGGCGTGCGATCAAACCGCGGCAACCCGGATAGGAAATTTCACGGACCGGCTGGGCGTCGGTACACTTCGTGTTTCGCACGAGCGCACGCAACACCGCGCACCGAGGGGAGACACTATGCGCATGAGGCTACTTGCCTTCACGTCCGTTGTCGGGCGGTCGCCGATGCGAACGTTGGCGACCTGCGCGACCGTTGCTTTCGCGATCGTAATTGGCGTGCCGGCGTCGGCGTATTCGTTAGGGTCGCCCGTGTGTTCGGTGAACGCGGCGACCATGGGGACTACCGAGGGCAACAGCGTGTTGCCGAGCCCTAACGGCTGGTCGCTTGCGTTGCCCACGACCTATGTGCCGGGCGTGCCGCTCACGGTGACCGTGCAAAACGTCGGCACACCCGCCAAGACCTACCGCGGGATACTTATGTGGGTGCAGGCCTCCGATGCGTCGTTCCAGGGCGTTTGGGCGTATCCATCAGGCTTCCAGAAACCGACGGCATGCACGCAGGCGTCGATCACGCACACGAGCAACACGCTCAAGTCGCAGCCGCAGACGTTCACCTTCACTCCGCCGCCGGGCGAAACGCGCGCGCTCACCATTCGTGCGGTCGTGACCGAAGCCAGTGGTCGTACGTCGTGGGTGTTCCTAAGCGAAACAACCCTGCCGCGGGCAGCCACGCCGCTAAACATCGACGGCAGCACCGTCGGCACCGCCGCATCGGCCGCAACCGACGGCATGCTTCTGATGCGTCACCTCTTTGGGTTGAGCGGCGCATCCCTCATCGACGGCGTGGTCGATGCCTCCGCGACGCGCAACGCAACAACCATTGCGCAATACCTCACATCGAACAACCCAGCCTTCGACGTCGATGGCGACGGCATCGTCTCGCCGACCAGCGACGGGCTCCTCGTCCTGCGCTACCTGCTCGGTTTGCGCGGCACCGCGCTCACGCAAGGCGCCGCTGCGGGCACGCTCCCCGTTACCGAAATTGAACGGCGGATTGCTGCGTTGCTTTGAGGGGCAGGCTTGGGTTTGCGCCTTTCGTTCGCGCGGGAGGATCGGCTTTTTCTTGTGAACGCCTACAAAGCGGCCATTACCGCCGAGAAAGACTACTTATCGACTTATGAGAAAAAGTGGTTGTAACGGCTGTGTAGGAGCCGTTGAGACCAAGAGCCAAAACCCGTCCGAGCCGAAGCGACAGCCGCGCGCAAAATGTGCCAGACGTTCGTGCTCCAAAAGATACAAACGTGAACTACCACCGCCTTTACGCGCGTCGAAACGTCAAAACGTGTTCTACGAGCATTCGCTTCGACAAACTGGCTCCAGCGCCTTTCGAAACAGGAAGATACCGACTCGCACGAGGTATGTCGCGTTGGTCCGAAGATAGCAACGTAAGTCCTGCAACTTGTGCCGCCGCCACCGTCGCTCGCGAGTTGGAGATTTCGACGCCACGTAGACGAGAGTCACCTACAACTAACTGAATTTCACCGGTTCGCTTGACCACTCTAGACAGGTTGCCCATCAATGAAATGAGGTCTCCTGCGTATCGTTCGGTCATGCGGACCAGCTGTGGAGGAAGGCTGTCCAGTCGCCCGAATGCAGACATGACTTGCGCTCGCTTGCTGTCCGAGTTTAAGTCTCTGTTGCGACTTTCAGCGCCGATGGCTGACGAGCGAATTTTCCTCAACTCAGCAACGGAATATCCCAACCAGACGAGCGCTAGTTTGTGGCCACGCATGTAATCGATTGCATTCAGGTACGGTGGTGACGTGACGACGAGATCGACACTATCGGGCCGAAGTCGGTCGAGTTTCCGCGCATCGCCCAAACTGATTGAAACCGGCGCGATGCAGGGAGTCGACTGCGCGAGTCGCTTGGCCAACGTTTGACAAGAGATGACAAACTCCGAAAGGACGTCGTAGTCGTTTTCATCCCGCACTCTGTGCGGTCGGCTATGAGAAACATCCCATGCCAACGATGCGCCTCGCGTTTTCGTGATGATGATGCGACTCAGGGCCAGTCGCAACGCATTCGACAAGCTAGGAGGAACTCCATCTTCCGGAGCTTGAATCAAGAACCAAGCCAACTTTCTTAAGTCGCGAATTTGCGGTGAACCAAACCAAAAATTCACGTAGCGATCAGTCTCAATGTCCGCATCAATCCAGGGAAGGCTGACGTCATTCAACGAAAGCGATTTGCAGAACGTCGCGATTGAGGCACCATAGTCGACTATGGCGTGCGGCTCGACATTGGCCGTCGCGACCTTAGACATCAGTACGGCCAACGGATCCAAGTCGAATCCGATGGCGCGATGACCTAATTGAGACGCAGTCCGTACAACCGTACCCGAACCAGTCATCGGGTCCAGCACGGTCGATCCGCGTGGAAGAAGGGCGATGCGCGCAAGGGCAAGTTCTGGTGCCATACGGGCCGGAAATGGATGCAAATTTTGACCAGCCGTCGACGGACGTGTTGAACAGGATCGATTCATCATTCGCCCAAGCTTCCTGCTACCCAGCTTTCCAATTCGTTGTCTGCAACTTTCCGTTCGAGTTGGCCAAATGACCCTTTTACCGTGTATTGTTGACGCGGCCGGCGCGACACGGAAATCGACGCTTGGCAGTTATTTTCCTCGGGCGATTGTATGATCGACCACACGTCACCCAACGATAACGCAGCCACCCCATTTCGTTCACACACTAACGCGACGACTACGTTTGCGCACACATTCGAGAGTTCCGCGAGTTTGATTTTTTGATCCTTGGTAAACGTAAATGTCCATGGAGTGAGTCTGTTCTGGCAGTACTTGACGTGCAACCCCGCGCGTTTTCCTAAGCGAAAATAACTGCTGCCTAATTCTGGAAGATTTGCTATCGAGAATGGGCGATCCAGACGTACTGCAAGTCGCGCCAATACTATGCCTGTATAGATTTCATTCTCGGTAATCATGCAAGGCTACTTAATCATTTTCGAGAAAGATACTTTCCCTTCGTATCGGTAAAAAACTCGCGCCTCTCCCCGTGCGTTTTTGAAAATTTTGAAATGGTGCACGGCGAGTGGATACCGAGATTGCTCCAAATCAGATTTGCCAATTAAGCCCTTTTTCCGGCTAATGTCGTCAACATCTGCGTCCTGATACCCCTCGATACTGCCACTGGGATGTATCGCGAGCGAGTGAGCGTCGTTCGGTGAAAATGCTTTCACAAAATCTATCGCATATTGGGGTAGGCATTTGCTCCCAATAGTGTCTCGAATTTGGTCAATTCGTTCGAATGCCGAACCCGTGGACGCAACCAATGCGTCGACTTCACTGCTGTACTGAAACTTCTCCCACGACATCTGTCCGGAATCCATGTCAAGACGAGCCTTATCGATGCTTGTTGGGGATACCGCATTAATACGATGGTCCCCCAGCCACACTGGTGCGCTTTGCGTGTTGCGAATCGATTCAAGAGCCAATGAGTGAAAAACAAAACACCGATGCCAATCGAAGTACAAAGACTCGGGAATTGTGAGCTCAAAAAGCGCGAGTGGATAGTCGCGCGTCCCAAACATGCGAGCCCGTTGAATGTAGGTGTCTTGCTGAATTTTGTGCTTAGTGTCGCGCGTGAAGAACATCGCTAGGAGCGAGTTGAACGTCACGCCCCTGGACACGATGTTTCCACCGATTGCGATAGTGAAAAGTGTTGACGGATCAGTGGCGGTTTCATAGTCCTGATTTCGCTTGTCGAAATCGCTGTTCATTACTACAACCACATAGCGACTGACATTTCTAAGAACATATTGGGTGAGTGAGTCGGCCGCGTCTCCAAATCGATCTCGTGCTACCTCCCAGAGCTCCCGAATAAATCGCTCTCGTTTGGCGTGCCCAGTTCTATACAGGACGTTGAACACTTCGACTACTTGCTTATAGTCAATCGAATGATCTACTCGCGCACCGCTGGTGTGAACGAGCATTGAGTAGTTCCGCTCTTCCGTATCCGGCTCGGAGTTAAGTTTGGCGACGCTGACCAAATACCCGAATAGCGCCAGTCGTAGATGAATACTCAGGTCTTGAGTGTCTGGGAGTAGCGTTAGTCGATACCCGAGATCCCTCATTGCTGACGAGGAAGCCGGGAAGAAAAAATCCTTTCCCATGTACTTCGGGTGAGGCGGAAAATTTACCCAGGCGTCTTGGTCGTTTTCGAAGGTGCGGTTTAAGTCAAGTCTCGCCGGAGTCGCCGTTACGCCGATGTATTGTCCGTCAGTGCCGAGCAGTTTGCCAATGAGTTCATTGATTCGCGTCTGTTGACCCAAGTTGATCTTTGCGTTGGGCGTGGCGTAGTCGGCCTCGTCATCGATAACGACTTTCTTGTTGGATGCGCCAAGTTTGTCGATTAGTTTTTGAAGATCTTTTGCGTTCTTTTTGCAAAACACAACGAGCTGCACATCTTTGACGTCGACAGCGGGGTCGAGAATTTCCGCGAAGCTTCGCGGCGCGGGATCAAGCCCTGATCTGCGAAATCGACTTAGATTTTGGTTTAGCAACTGGACGCTGTCATTGAGCAAAAGAATGATAGTTTTTCGACCCTCGTCTAACAGCTTGGCTGTCAGAGCAATCATCATTTCGGTTTTGCCGCTTTGCGGTTCGCCGTAAATTACGAAGGCGTTCTGACGATCGTCAAGAACACGCCGCATTGCGTCGTCGACCGTTTGGACGATTCCCTTTGTGTCCTTGTTCGCATCGGTGAGCGCTGCAATCTGGCGTCCGTACCGATTGTTGACGTTGTTTACCTTTTGGAACTTTGTGAAATCGAATGTCAGTTGCATATTGAAAAGCCTCGATTGAAACTAAAACGCCACCGGTTAGGTGGCGTTAGAAAACTGCCCGGATGATTTCGGTTTTTTGGCGAGACTCACTCCCAGCTCAACGCCCCACCCGTCTGATACTCAGTAACCCGAGTCTCAAAGAAGTTTTTCTCTTTCTTGAGGTCCATGACTTCCGACATCCATGGGAATGGGTTTTCGGCTTTGTCGAACAGTTGGTCGAGGCCGATTTGTTGGCAGCGACGGTTGGCGATGAAGCGTAGATACTCTTTGAATTGCGTGGCGTTGAGGCCGAGTACGCCGCGTGGCATGGTGTCTTCGGCGTAGGCGTATTCGAGTTCTACGCCGCGCTTGATGAGGGCGCCGATCTCGTCTTTGAACGCTTCGGTCCAGAGGTG
>JAKPSO010000156.1 GCA_029571495.1 Pseudomonadota bacterium | reverse complement strand
CCAGTCGCGGTGCGCTACGCGTGGGTGAACAATCCAGAGCAGGCGAATTTGGTCGGGCGCAATGGTTTGCCTGTCGCGCCTTTCCGAACCGACCGTTGGCCGTTGTCGACGGCGAATGAGCGCTTCATGCCGTAACGCGGCGCGGTTGTTCGATGAAGAAACGCAGGTGGCGATTGCGGCAGTCGCGGCCGTCGCGACGACGACGTAACAGGCCACCTACGCGCACGCCCGATTCGCACGCAGATTTCTTTCGATACGTCGAGAAATCAGAAGGTCCGTTCGAGGCGAGCTTCAGGGCGTCCCTCGTTCCACGTAGAACGGAAGGTTCACGTGCGCGGCGGCTCCTTTGTTGTCGTAGACGTATGCGAAAAGTCGATAGGCTCCGGGCGAGCTTGGGGCGGTGAACGTGATCTGCGCCGCCGCGGGTTGAGCAATGAGACCAGTCAAGGTGCGCGGACGAGCTTCCACGTCGCCACCTTCTTTGAGGTCGCGGCTCTCTTCCATCACTTCCCAGCGATAGATCAGCCGGTCGCCGTCGGCGTCAGTCGCGAGGACACTAGCGCTAGCGCTTTGCCCGGGGCGCACGCGAACGTTCTGCGCCGCGTTTTTGCCGTTGAGCGACGCGCTGACAATTCGCGGGCTTCGGTTGGCTGGGGGAGTGCCTTTCCAAATTTCGTGCATCACGTCCACGGTGGCCGTTTTTTCGCCGCTATCGAGGAACATGCCGTACCACGTTGGGGTGCGTTCTTGCTTCTGCTCCCACAGGAAGACGAACGATCCGAGACACTGTGAGGTGTCCGGGCGAATCGCGGCGTCGAAGCGTTGGCGGTAGAAATCTGCTTTGACGCTACTGTCGTTTTCAATCGGGGCGCCCCATTCGGTTTTGGGCACTTCCCAGTGGCCCGTCGCGCCCCACTCGGTCACAAGATATGGCCGCGTCCAGCCAGACTCTTTTAGGTAGCGCGGCAGATTGACAATGTCGGCGTACATCTGCACGCCAAGCACATCCAGATCCGGCGCGCGCGCCTTGATGTGATCGACAACCTCTTTGTTGATACCTGCGAGCGTGGTCATCGTCGGGTGATGCGGGTCGATCTCGTGAATCATGCGGGAAATCTCGTTGACCGCGTTCCAGACTTTGGGATTTTTGCTGTTGAGATTCAACTCGTTACCGATGCTCCAGATAATGAGCGCGGGGTGGTCCTTGAGCGCCAGCACCTCGCTTTTCACTTGCTCGAACTGGCGGCGCACATCTGCGGGATTGTCGTAATTGAAGCCGTGGCGTTCGCGCGCGATTTCGATGCCCATGACGACGTAGAGCCCGTTGGCCCAAGCGCGGTCAAGCACAGCGCGGCCGGACGCCCTACCGTTCTCGGTGCGCCAAGTGCGCATGGCGTTGCCGCCGTTGGCCGCAAGCGTTTCTGGGTTGCCAAATTCGAGTCCTGCGCCTTTGACGTAGAACGGTTTGCCGTTGACGATGAGCTGCGATTTGCCGTTGATCGTTTGCACCGTGACGTGGGTCGGTGATTGCGTGGTTTGCGTCGTCGCTTGCGTCTGCATGGCGGTATTTGCGCACGCGCTGAGCGCGAGCA
>JAKPSO010000136.1 GCA_029571495.1 Pseudomonadota bacterium | reverse complement strand
TTCGCACCAAAAATGGCACATTGCAACCCGCCGTCGAAATTTTGTTGAACACAAAACTCGTGTCCGAGTTGATCGCCAGCGGTGAAATGCACAAGATCAAAGAGGCGATGGAACAAAGCCTGACACAAGGCTCCTGCACCTTCGAGCAAGCGTTGTCAAAGATGTATCTCGCTGGGGCTATTGATTACGAAAACGCGCTGAGTGCAGCGGATTCGCCAACGAACTTGGCGTGGCTGATCAATCAGTCGCAACAGACGATGCAGACAAGCAGCACGCGAAACCGCGCGCATGTGACCGCGAATTTCGACGAATTCGAACTCGGTAGCCGTCTTCCAGAACGTGCGCGTTGACACCTTGCCGTGGCTGTTGAAGCGTTGTAAGGAACGCGTATGCCACAGCGTAAGTCCATCCCGATTGGCCCACCAACGCTCGATTTCTCACGCCAGCCCAGACCGGCCTCACGCGACGGCGACGACAACACAAACACTCCGCCGCTAGCCGACGTTCCCTTTCTTCCTCCACCGGCCCCTGCTCCATGACCGCATTGCAACCTCTTACCTTTCCCAACGCCATCCCACAGGAGTTGGCGACCATTGGCGATTGGTGGCGCTTCTGCGTGAGTTCGCTAGTGCGCGCCGACGCCCGCTTTGGGCAGGGCACCTTCGACGCTGGCGAAGACGCCGTGTTTCTTGTGCTCGGCGCGCTCAATTTGCCGCTCGATAGTTTTGAGCAAATGAAAAACTTCGCGCTGACCGGCTTTGAGCGCAAGCACGTGTTCAACGCGTTGCGGCGGCGCGTGGTCGAACACGTGCCCACGGCCTACGTCCTAGGTTTTGTTGAGCAAATGGGACTTCGCTTCAGTGTCGATGAACGCGTGTTGATCCCGCGTTCGTTCATCGGCGAATTACTTGAAACCAGCCTCGCCGATTGGATCGAAGACGCGGAAGCGATCGACAGCGTGCTGGACTTGTGCACAGGCTCAGGCTGTTTGGCGATCCTCGCCGCGCACGCTTTTCCGAATGCCGACATCACCGCGAGCGATATTTCGGCAGACGCGCTCGACGTCGCGCGAGGCAACGTGTCGCTGCACGGCTTCGACGACGATATCGAAGTTGTGCAAGGCGATTTGTTCGCTGGCGTCGGTAAGCAGAAGTTTGATCTCATCATCAGCAACCCGCCGTACGTGACCGCGGAGAGCATGGCCGCGTTGCCCGACGAATTTCGCCACGAACCCACGCTCGCGCTTGCCGCGGGTGACGATGGCAACGATGTTCTGCGCCGCATGCTGAAGGACGCTAAATCGCACCTCAATCCCGGAGGTTATCTCGTCGTCGATATGGGGCACAACCGCGATATCGTGGAGGCCGCGTTCCCGGCGCTGCCGTTTGTGTGGCTCGCTACGGAAGCAAGCGATGGTGGTGTGTTCTTGTTACGTGCAGAGGACCTTGCATGAAGCGAGTGTTGGTGTTGGTGGGGGGCGGACACGCCCACGTCGAGGTGTTGCGGCAACTTGCGCTCAACCCGCCCACTGACATTGATGTGGCCCTGTTCGATCCGAGCCCGAGCGTCTGGTACTCGGCCATGCTTCCCGGCGTTATCGCAGGCCACTACGAGCCCAGCGACGCCAAGATCAACCTCTGGGCGCTCTGCCAACGCGCCCGCGTACGGTTCTTTCAAACACCCGTGCTGTCCATCAACGCCGAAACGCAGCGCATAGAAACGGGGCTCGGCGAACGTCATCGCTTCGATCTGCTCTCCGTTGATGTCGGCAGCGTCACTCGCGAGCTACCAGCCGCGCCCGGCGCGTACATCGTTGCCGCGAAGCCCTTTGATCCGTTGCTCAATGCCATCACCGAGTTTGAAAGCGTACGCACCGGCGCGCTCACGGTGCGCGTCGTGGGCGGCGGTGCAACCGCGGTTGAGGTGGCTTTGGCGCTGGCCTATCGCTGGCGTGGCGCGACGAATCGCCGCATTGCGATCGTGTCGGCCACACCGCTCCTCAAAGATTTTCCGTCACGCGTGCGGCGCGCGGCGCGTCATGCCTGCAAACGATTGAACGTCACGCTTCGCGAAAACTCGCGCGTGCAACAAGTCGATCCCACGCGGCTGCGTCTACAGTCCGGTGAGCAGATCGATACGCAACTCACCATTTTGGCGACGGGGTACGGCGCGGCGCCGCTCCTCAACAAAACAATCATCACTGGCATTCCCGCGGAGAGCATTCCAGTAAACCGGCAGCTGCAATGCAAAACGCATCCGAACATTTTCGCGGCAGGTGATTGCGCGCAAATTGAAGGACTCAGTGTGCCGAAAGCTGGCGTTTTCGCGGTTCGCCAAGGCCCGATCCTTGCGCACAACCTGTTGGCCATCGCGCGTGGGCAAGCGCTGCAAAGCTACCGCCACAGCAGCCAAGCCTTGAGTCTCATCACGCTCGGCGAAAAGCGAGCGGTCGCCGTGCGCAGCGGCTTGTCCGCAGACGGCGAATGGGCGTGGCGCTGGAAAGATTCGATTGACCGCAAATGGATGGAGAAGTACGCGCCTGGACAGTAACGGGGCGACGTTGTGCGGTTGACTGGCGGCGTAACAACTTTTTCGTTACAACGACCGTTGCGCGGCGTTAGCGCGTTTCCTACCTGATTGTCGAGTTCAGCGACAAAACACCTGAAACGACCGTCTGGTGGTCGATAGCGGCAAAAAGCTGTCACCACGACTCATGCCTATTGTTCCCCGGCGTCCACCGCGTCGACGTATTGCCACCGCCCCTGCGTCGATTCATCGCGCGCAAAGCGACTCAGTTCCTGCAAGCGTTGCGCCGCACCGCCGCCGGGTGGGCGATTGCGTGCGACAAATTCAACAAACCCCTCCGATTCGCTCGTGGTCCACGCACGCTTCACCGTGAGGCCGAGCCACTTCACGCCGGAATCGAAGCGCTCCATCTGCGCCGGACGCGTACGTTCGTGCCAAGTGTCGAGCAGGTATTGCCGCAGCTCCAACACATAAGCGCTGTAGCGCGAGCGCATGAGCGCCTCCGGCGTGGGAGCCGCGAGATGCAAGGCTCCGGCGTGGTAGCGGCCGCAACACCCGTCGTACGCTTTTCCCGATCCACACGGGCATGACTGCGGCACCAACGTCGCTCGCCCTATTCGGTCCCGCGCAACTTCGCTTTGAGCATCACGCCGATGTCGGGGCGCTCCGCGAACGGGTCCGTTGGGTTGCGGATTTCGAGAATGTCTTCCATGCGCGTGCGCGCGTTGCCGAGCGCGTGCGGGTGACTAAAAATGTAGAACTGATCGGACTCAATCGCGGCGAATACTCGCTCAGCGATCATCGGTGCGGTCACTTTTCCGGAGCTCACGGCCTTGCTAGTCTGCGCCTGGGCGACGAGTTGCGACAGAGTCGGCCCTTCGTCGTTCTTCAGGTCTTGTGGCCGATTGCGATGCGAGTTCGCGATGGCCGTTGCCACGAAATACGGGCACAACACGGAGGCCGTGACTTGATCGCTCACGAGCTTCAAATCTTGGTAGAGCGTTTCCGTGAGCGATACGACCGCGTGCTTCGACACGTTGTAGACACCCATGGTTGGCGCGTTCAAGATGCCCGCCATCGACGCCGTGTTCACGATGCATCCACGGTAGTCCGGCTCGGTCTTGGCCCGTGCGAGCATCATCGGCGTGAATGCCTTCACACCGTAGACGACGCCCATCAGATTGACACCTAGCACCCAGTCCCAGTCCTTCAACGTGTTTTCCCACACGAGCCCGCCGGAGCCAACGCCCGCGTTGTTGAAGACCCAATGCGGCGCGCCGAATCGTGCCTGGGTCGCGGCAGCCAACGCATCAATCTGCTCGTGTTTCGACACATCAACACGCTGCGCCAACACCTGCGCGCCAGTCGCCGCAATCTCCGCTGCGGCCACGTCGAGCGCGCCTTGCTCCACATCCGCCATCACGATGTTGTAACCGCGCGACGCGCCGAGACGCGCAAACTCCAAACCAAAGCCCGACGCCGCGCCGGTGATCACCAGCGTTTTCACCGCACCACTCATACCAATTTCACCAACTGCTTGCCGAAGTTTTTGCCCTTGAGCAAATCAAGGAACGATTGCGGCGCGTTAGCAAGCCCGTCGGCAATCGACTCGCGGAATTTGATCTTGCCCGAAGCAACGTAACCGCCGAGTTCAGCCAAGCCCTGTGGCCACAAATCCATGTGCTCACTCACGATGAAGCCTTCAAACTTCAGACGCGATTGCAGAATTAACTGCGGCGCCATCATCGGAATCGGCGCGCCGTTGTAGCCCGAAATCATGCCGCACATCGCCACGCGCCCGAACGCATTCATTCGAAGCATCACGGCATCCATAATCGTACCGCCCACGTTTTCAAAGTGGCAATCAATGCCGCGCGGCGTCACAACTTTGAGTGCGTTGTAAAACGCTTTCGGGTCGGGAAACGCCTTGTAGTCAATGCAGTCGTCAAAGCCCAATTCGTTCTTCACGTAAGCACACTTTTCAACGCCGCCGGCGATGCCGACTACGTGCATGCCTTTGAGCTTCGCGAGCTGCCCCACGACAGAGCCCACCGCGCCGGAAGCCGCGTCAACGCACACCGTCTCGCCCGCTTTCGGTTCGCATATTTTCATGAGGCCGTACCACGCGGTCATGCCCGGCATGCCCACGCTTCCGAGGTATGCCGAGAGCGGAATGTGCGTGGTGTCGACTCTGCGAATGTCGGCCTGACCGCTGGCAGTCGAGTACTGCTGCCAGCCGCCCATGCCGACGACTTTGTCACCAACGGCAAACTTCGCGTTGCGCGATTCGACGACCTCGCCGACCGTTCCGCCAATCATCGTCTCGTTCAACGGCTGCGGTTGCGCATAACTCTTCGCGTCGTTCATGCGACCGCGCATGTACGGGTCGAGCGAAAGGTAGTGATGCTTCACGCGCACCTGGCCGTCTTCGAGCGGCGCAAGGGCTACTTCTTCAAGACGAAAATTTGCGGTCGTAGGCTCTGCGGCCGGGCGCGAGGCGAGGACGATGCGTTGGTTGTTCATGTTTTGTCCAAAGGAATAGGGGTCGTTTTATTTCACTCGTCGCCCCGGCGAAGGCCGGGGTCCATGCGGGCGTTGGATCGATCATTCGCCTTGGCGCTCGGATCCCGGCCTACGCCGGGATGACGAAATTCACTGCTCACCGAATTTCAGCCGCCCGCAATGATCGACACGCCGCCGTCAACCGCGAGCGTTTGTCCCGTGATGTGTTTGCCGGCGTCCGACGCAAAGAGCAGCGCCGCGCCTTTCAAGTCTTCGTCGTCGCCGATCCGTTGTAGCGGCGCATGCTTCGCGATCACGTCCGCGCCACCGGCCTGCGTCAACAAGCCCTTGGTCATCTTGCTCGGGAAAAAACCCGGTGCCAACGCGTTCACGCGAATGCCGTAATGGCCCCATTCGGCGGCGAGTGTTTTGGTGAAGTTGATCACCGCGGCCTTTGACGTGTTGTACGCAATCGTCTTCATGAACGGAGGATTCCCACCAAGGCCAGCGATGGATGCGACGCTTATGATGCTGCCGGTCTTACGCGGAATCATGCTTGCTTTGCCGATGGCTTGCGTGAGCACGAAGATGCCGCGGATGTTCAGATTCATGACCTTGTCCCACGCCTCGATCGGATGATCCTCGGCCGGGGCACCCCAGCTTGCGCCAGCGTTGTTGACGAGGATGTCGACATCGCCCAATTGCTTCAGTGCCGCAGCAGCGAGCGCTTGTGCGCCTTCTGCACTGCCGCAATCTGCAGCGATGGCCGATGCCTTAATGCCCGCTGCTGTGAGTTCCGCGACGGCCGCGTCCAGCTCGTCTTGTTTTCGTGCGGACACAAGCACCGTCGCGCCCGCTTCGCCCAAGGCATGCGCAATCTGCAAACCCAAGCCGCGCGAACCGCCGGTAATCAGCGCTCGTTTGCCGGTCAGATCGAAAAGGTTTTTTACGTTACGTGTAGCCATTGAGTCCTCCTGTATTTTTTGTAATGCGGGCATTGCCCGCCGTCGTGCCTAAGGCGGGCAGTGCCTGCACTACGACATAGCGCTACTTGTTGCGATTTTGCAGCCAAAGGACGAGCAGCATGATGCCGCAGCCAATGATCGCTGTCGTCCAGCCCCACGCCATGCTCTGCGCGCCTGCAAAGCCGCCCGCAAACATCAGCACCGCGCCGATGCCACGCAAAATATCGTCACGTTTCATTAAAAGGCCTCCACAGGTACATTGGCACACGTCAGGTCGCGCGCGCTCACGACAGAGAGCCACGCATCAATCTTCGGCAATTCATAGTGGAAGAAGTATCGCATTGCAGCGCGCTTGCCGGTGTTGAAATTACTCGGTTCCGCTCCAAGCGACAGCACCACGTCCAACCAAATCCACGCCAGCACGGTGTGCCCAAAGGCCTGTAAGTACGGTGTCGCGTTCGCCAGCGCCTCCGTCGGATTGCCCGTTGACCACGCTGCTTTCGTTGCCGCACCGACGCGTTGAAGCGCACGGGCCAGCGCCTGCGCGTGTTCCGTGAGATCCGGCACATGCATCGCGCGCATGATGGTGTCGTTCATTTTGGTGGCCAGCAGGGTCAGCCCCATGCCGCCGTCCATGATCACTTTGCGCCCAAGTAAATCAAGTGCTTGAATGCCGTGCGTGCCTTCGTGAATCATGTTGAGGCGATTGTCGCGCCAGTACTGCTCCACTGGAAAATCGCGCGTGTACCCGTAACCGCCGTGGATTTGAAT
>JAKPSO010000116.1 GCA_029571495.1 Pseudomonadota bacterium | reverse complement strand
AGACGGTCAGGCCTACAACATCAACGCCGATCTTGTCGCGAGCGAGCTGGCGCAAACGCTCAAAGCCGAAAAGCTCGTCTTGATGACCAACACGCCGGGGGTGCTCGACAAGAGCGGCAAGCTGCTGACGGGTCTGACCTACAAAGAAATCAACGGATTATTTGACGACGGCACGATTAGCGGCGGCATGAAGCCCAAGATTCAAGGCGCGCTCGACGCCGTGCAACATGGGGTAAAAACCTCCCACATCATCGACGGGCGCGTGGAACATGCGCTGCTCCTCGAAATTCTCACGTCGGAAGGCGTGGGGACTATGATTCGCGCAGAATAATTCGTCCGCGTAGTCACGCGCTACGTGGACAAAAAGGGGAACGGCAATGGCGATGAAACCGGGCGAACGCAAAACCCAAATCCTGCAAACGCTGGCAACCATGCTTGAGCAACCGCAGGGGGAAAAAATTACGACCGCAGCGCTGGCGGCGAAGGTTGGCGTCTCAGAGGCGGCGTTGTATCGGCATTTCGCGAGCAAAGCCCAAATGTTCGAGGCCCTCATCGAATTCATCGAAGCCACTGTGTTTTCGCTGGTCAACCAAATCGCGCAAACAGAGCGCGACGGTCGCGCGCAGGTGCATCAAATCGTGGCGATGCTCTTGAATTTCGCGGAGAAGAATCCGGGCATGGTGCGTGTCTTGATTGGCGATGCTCTGGTCAACGAAGACATGCGCCTACAAACACGAATCAACCAGTTGCTTGATCGCGTCGAAGCGTCGCTCAAACAAGCTCTGCAACTTTCCGCCGCCGCGACGGGTGCTCCTGCGACCCAGTCGGGCGCTTACGCCAACGCGTTGGTGTCGTTCGTGGTCGGGCGCTGGCAGCTCTTCGCGAAATCCGGGTTCAAGCGCTCGCCAAGCGAACACTGGGCCGAGCAGGCCACGCTATTTCGCGTCTAGCCCCGTCCCAACGACACCCCCGCCGAGGACACGCGAACATTCCCATCGCGATTGAGCGGCGCGGCTGAGCCTCAGCCCTTGAGGCCGCCAGCGGTTAAACCGCCCACCACGCGCTCCTGAAAGATTGCGATCACGATGGCCACGGGCACGATCGCGACGATCAGCGCCGCCGAAATGATCGGCCACGGAAACGTGTACTCACCTTGATAGAGCGTGATGCCGACCGGCAACGTGCGCATTGCCGCCGACGAGTTGAGCGAGAGCGCTAACAAAAACTCATCCCAAGCGTTCACGAAGGCCAAGATACCCGCGGTGAACACGCCTGGTGCCGACAGCGGAAGCACCACCCGCCAGAGCGTGCCAAATCGCGTGCAGCCATCAATCATCGCCGCGTTTTCTAGGTCACGCGGGATGCTCTGGAAAAAGCTCACGAGAATCAGCGTACACACGGGAAGATTGAGCACCACGTATGGCAGCACCAACGCGATATAGCTATTGAGCCACCCAAACGCGCGCATCGTCTCAAAGAGCGGCACTAGCAAGGTCACCAAAGGAAACATTGACGAAGCGATGATGGCAGTGAGGACGAGTTGTCGGTTCTTTAGGTTGAGCCGTGCGATGGCATACGCCGCAAATGACGCGACAACCAATGAGACAGCCGTGGAAAGCAGCGCGACGACGACGCTGTTCTTCATAAAGACTTGAAACAGCGGTTGCTCGATCGCCGCCGTGACGTAGTTCTGAAGCGTTGGATGTTCCGGGAGATAGGTGATCGGTTTGCGGTAAAGCTCAGTGCTTGATTTGAACGACGTCAGCAGGATCCAAATCGCGGGGAAGAACCCGTTGATCACCACAATCGCAGCGGCAAAGAAGCGCAATCGCGCGCCGGAAAACAGGCCCGCGCTCATGCCGATTCCTGCTTGCTAATGTGTCGCAAATACACCGCCGTCAACGCGAGCGAGAGCACAAACATGCCAACGGCCAACGTAGAGCCGTAGCCCACGTCCAAGTAGTCAATTGTGGTTTTATGGATGAACATGGCGAGCGTTTCTGTCGCGTTGCCTGGGCCGCCCTTGGTCATCGTGTACGGAATATCAAACGTCTGCAGAGCGGTGATCGTTCGAAAGATCAGCGCCACCACAATCGACGGCATGAGCATCGGCAGCGTGATCTGAGTGAACTGTTGCCATTTGCTCGCGCCATCCACTTCCGCAGCTTCGTACAGTGACTTTGGAATCATCTGCAACCCCGCGAGCATGATGAGTGCCATAAAGGACGACGCTTTCCAAATGATGGCGACGCAAATTGCGGCAAACGCAGAGACGGGTGACAGCAACCACATACGCGGTTCGCCACCGAAGCGCGACCACACGTCGTTGACGAAGCCGTACTCCGTATGAAAAAACCACGCCCAAATCAGCCCCGCGAATGCGAGCGGCAGCGCCCACGGCAGCAGCAGCGCGAGCCGCACTGGCCATTGCCGCTTGAACGGCAAATTGGCAAGCAGCGCGAGGCCCAGCCCCACTAGCAAGGCTCCCGGCACGGTCACCACCGTGATGATGACGGTATTGAGCGTCGCGTCCCAAAACGCCGAGTCCTTCATCATGTCGGCGTAATTTTGCAGACCGATGAATTTCGAACCCTGACCGCCGGACAAGCGCATATCGAAGAAGCTGTTGTAGAACAGCTTGCCAATCGGATAGACCACGATAAGCAGCAAAAGCAGCGCCGCTGGCGCGAGCAGCATCGCGCCTAGCGCCTTTTCGCTCGGGTCGCGTAGCTTGTCGATGAAGGTGGGTTTGCTCAATCAGAGATCTCGAACAGCACGGCGCGGAGCCCTCCCGTCAAAGGGAGGGCATTTTTGATTTGCGGCGCCTTACCGCATTACGCGACGCAATTTGTTTTCGATTTCGGCAACGCCGTCAGCGGGCTTAACCGTGCGAGCGAGGATCGCGTTTCCGGTCGTACGAATGGCGTCGGACACCTCACCATAGCGATCAGACATTGGACGGCCACGCGCGGCTTGCACAACAGGCAGTGCGTCTTTGTAGTGTGGCAGCTTTTTCAAGACGTCAGCGTCGCTATATGTTTGCGGGAAAACCGGCAACAACGAGCCTTCGATCGCGAGGAACTTCGCGGACTCCGGCGAGCTTAGGTAGCGGGCGAGTTTTGCCGATGCAGCCTTTTGCTTCGAGAATGCACTTACTGCCCATTGCCAACCACCGATGCAGGTCGCGGACTTGCCACCGTTCATCGCTGGCAGAGGCAACACGCCCACTTTGCCTTTGACGGTGGAGTCGGCTTGCGATTGCAGGATGTCCCACGCGAAGCCCCAGTTAACCATCGCAACCAAATTGCCCGTCTTGAACGCGTTGTTCATGTCAGCAGGTTTGACTTCAGCGATGTTCTTCTGCATCACGCCGCGATCAACGAGCGAGAGCCACATCTCCATGCCCTTTTGCGCGGCTGCTTTGTCGAGCGTCATGCGACCCGAAGCGTCATTGAAATCCTTGCCTTGGCTCCAGTACGGCTTGAGGAATGTGCACACCGTACCTTCAATAGCTGCGCCCGTCGTGGCCACGCCATTCATGGCAGGGTTCTTTTCGCCGTCGAGAATCTTTCGAAGTCCCGCCGCGAGTTCGTCCCAAGTGCCCGGCGCTTTCACGCCGTATTTCTCAAACAGATCTTTGCGGTAGTACAAGAACTGTGCATCAGCGAAGGCCGGCAACGCGACGATCTTGCCGTCGACCACGTCGGCGCTCGCGTACGCGGGCAAGTAGGTCTTCATGAGCGAACCCGCTTCGGCTCCGAGGTAGGCGTCGAGCGGCTCCAACCAACCGGCACGCGCGTACTGCATCGGATTAACGATATCGATCATGTAGAGATCGATCGCGCTGTCCTTCGCATTCAATACGGTGGACAGGTATTGACGTTGCGCCTCTGAGGTCGCGCCGCCGGTTTCCATCTCAATCTTGGTGCCAGGATTCTTCTTTTCGAAGTCGTCGAACAATTTGCGCATCAGGTCAGGTCGTTGGCTCGCGCCTCCCGAAAACACGCGAATGTTTTGTGCCGCGACGGTCGCCGAAACGACCATCAACGCGGCCGCCAGCAGTGCATTTCTTAGTTTCATG
>JAKPSO010000086.1 GCA_029571495.1 Pseudomonadota bacterium | reverse complement strand
GCCGAAGCCGCCTGAAACCGGGTACACGCCAGCAACGCCGTTACCGATGCTTTCACAGCCGTCGAACACGACGTCGCTCAGAGTCGTCGACTCCCGCGAAAAGAAACAACCTGCGCTCGCACCAATTGCGCGACCATATTGAAAAGTCAAGCCAGTCAGCGCAAAGGGAGTGTCCGTCGTGTCCGAACCGTCGCTCACGGTCAGCAGACGGCGACCAAAACTTGGAATCGTTTGACCGCTGATGGCCAAAGTGGCGGCCCCAGGCCCAGTGATAATGGTGGAGCGGGCGGCATAAAGGATCGAGGTGTTCGGAACTGGTTCGGGTGAATTCGGCGCGACGCTCATAGAGCGGTCGGCCAATTGAATCACGCCAATCAGAGCGGTCAAGCTCACGGTATCGGCGCCGGATCCGGCCGCGCAGCCGAAGGTTGCGCCGCCGACAGCCATGTCGAGGTTGGCCGACGCAAGGGCCATCCGCAATGTGCACTTGGACGTAGTCAGCACAGCGGGTGCGCCGGCGTAGTCGAAAATCGCGCCAGTGGCATCGGGGAAGACGTCGTCCGCCAGCGAATTTACTGTGATCGTTGCTGCGTGCGCGCTAGCGGCAATTGCGATCACCGCGCAACCGAGCCATTTGAGCGCGGTCGGGCGCAAGAAGACTATTTTCATGAATTCCCCTGTCGTTTATTTTTAACTGTCGGCGCAACCTCCGATGCGGCTAGGCCTGCCCGACTGCTGCGAATGTATCAGTGACGAGATGCTACGGGGCGCCCTCGTGCCGAGCGCCTACCTAGTCAAGTGGGACTTGCAATCGGCGACCTATACTTTGTCTATGATTTCTATCGACTATTGCAAAACTTTAGCCCGCTACAACCGGTGGCAAAACCAATCGCTCTACGCGGCTGCCGCGACGCTTCCCGATGGCACGCGAAAGCGCAACATGGGGGCGTTTTTTAAGAGCATCCACGGCACGTTCAATCACATCATGGTGGCCGATCGCTTGTGGTTGGATCGTTTCGAGGGACATCCTTCCACGATCAAGGCGCTGAACGAAGAGCTGTACAGCGATTTCGAGGAACTCACCCGGCAACGCGTTAGCGGCGATGACCGCTTGGATCGCTTTGTCGCGACGCTTACCGACGACGTGTTGAAGGGCACCTTGACGTATCGGCGCATGTCTGGCGGCGGCGAGGAGATGACCATGCCGATGGCTGTCGTGTTGATGCACATTTTCAATCACCAAACGCATCACCGTGCACAGGCCGGAACGCTACTTATGCAGTGCGGCGTCGACGTGGGCGTGACCGATTTGCCGATGCTGCCCGCGACATTTCTGTCGCCTGTGTTTGGGAAATGAGGATCGTCGAATTCGACACACCGGAGGCGATGTGGCGGGCCGCAGAGACGTTCTTGGTGCGCGAGCCGGCGAACAACACGCATTCCTTGAGTTCACTGCAACGCTTACGACGTGATGGCGCGCGGCATGACGAAAAATTCCTCGCCGCGTTGGATGTCAATGGAGCGATCGTCGGCGCGATGGTTCGCGTCGATACCAAGCACGCGTTCTTGTCAGCGATGTCTGACAGTGTTGTCCATTCGCTTGGTAGGGCGGCGCGCGAACGGCACGTTGAGGTTGCCGGTGACCGTCGGCTGCGTGCCGCCGCGC
>JAKPSO010000061.1 GCA_029571495.1 Pseudomonadota bacterium | reverse complement strand
ATCGAACACATACTCAGCCGTGCCACCGAGCACTGCAATCGGAATCTCCGCGAGCAGCATGATTCGAAATAGTCGTGGCGTGAGTATCATGATTTTCTCCAACATACGGCGTTCCGGGAATTGTGTCATGCGCGACCAGGCGCGCACTTCGGGCCGGTTGAAACCAGACTGGTGGAGACCACCCTACGTGGCCAGCAACAAACAATTTCGGCAAACTCTGGTGCCTCGGCAGACATTGCGCGGAGCGCGGCAAACGATGCTTGCAAATGATATTTGCGTCAAGAATCGGCAAACAATCACATTTTCTTGACGCAAACATCAACCGAAAACGCTCTTGGCGCAACAGTCTACGATGAGAGTGCGCCACCAAGTTTCTTCGACTGATTCTCGATGGCTTGGCGGCTCGGTAAAACTCGCGCAGCTTGCGCGAGAAACGTGTCGTGGCTGTGGCAGGAGTCCTTTGATCGGGTCTTCGGATGAAGTGGCCTCGCCTGCGCAGGGCCAAGCAATAGCCGGGAAAATGAAGTCAACTCGACTGGGGTGTAACCCCTCCGGCGCTACACGCCACCTCCCCTGCGTCGCAAGGGAGGCTGCAATCCCAACTCAACCTAAAACGGCAACCCCACATAGTTCTCTGCGAGCGAGCTTTGCGCTGCTTCGGATGAGAACAAATACTCCAAGTCGGTTTGTTGAAGTTTTTTGTCGTACTCGATGCTGTCGGGGAAGGTGTGCAGGAGCGTGGTCATCCACCATGAGAAGCGCTGCGCTTTCCAGACGCGGGCGAGGGCTTTTGCGCTGTAACCATCGAGGCCGCTGTCGTCGCCGTTTTGGTAGTGCGCGAGCATGGCGTGGTACAGGTAGTAAATGTCGGACGCCGCACTGTTGAGGCCGCGTGCGCCTGTTGGCGGTACGATGTGCGCGGCGTCGCCTGCGAGAAACAGGTTGCCGTAACGCATCGGTTCGGCGACGAACGATCTGAGTGGCGCGATGGATTTTTCAATTGACGGGCCGGTGACCATGCGCGCCGCGACGTCCTCCGGCAAGCGCCGCTTCAGCTCGTCCCAAAACGCTTCGTCTGACCAATCCTCAACGGTGTCGGTGAGTGGCACTTGGATGTAATAACGGCTCAACACTTGCGAGCGCAACGAGCACAGCGCGAAACCGCGATCATGCCGTGAGTAGATCAGTTCGGGCGACACGGGCTTCGTGCGCGAGAGCACGCCGAGCCAGCCGAACGGATAGAGCTTTTCGTATTCGCGCAGCACCGTTTTCGGGATCGATTTGCGACTCACGCCGTGAAAGCCGTCGGCGCCGATGATGTAGTCGCAGTTAATACGAATGATCTCGTCGCCGCTGCGATACGTGACGTAGGGCGTTTTGCTCGTGAGTTCGTGCGGCTGCACGTCTTCGGCGTTGTGGATGACTTTGCCTTGCATGCGATCACGTGCGTCGTACAGGTCGCGCGTGAGCTCGGTTTGCCCGTACACGACGACCGAATTGCCGCCGCTGTATTTGTGCAAGTCCATGCGCTTCATGACGCCGTTGTTGGCGACGAAGAAGCCCTCATGAATTTCGCCCTCGCGGTCCATGCGTTCGCCACACTCCGCCTCGCGCATGAGCTTGGCGAAGCCGTGTTCGAGCACGCCAGCGCGGATGCGACTCAACACGTACTCGCGGCTTTGCCGTTCGAGCACAACGGTGTCTATGCCCTTGAGGTGCAAGAGCTGCGAGAGCATGAGGCCCGATGGGCCGCCGCCGATGATGCAAACCTGAGTTTTCATGAGAGTCCTCCTTGTGTTTCTACGGTCGAACTGTAAAGCGTTCGCCAATGATTGGCTATGGCCGGATGCGCCAAATACTTGTACGATTCGAACATGCCACGCGAGTCTACAAATCGCCGCGCCAAAGCTGCGACCGCGATCCAAACCTTCAGTCTGTTTGGCGAGTCAGCGCATTTGCCGGATGTATTGCATTGCGAAACGATTGCCGCGCGTTCGGCGCTGCACGATTGGGAATTGTCCCCGCATCGACACGGCCAGTTGCATCAATTGCTGTTGCTAACAGCGGGCGGCGGCGCGGTGCAGCTTGAGGGCCGGCGCGTCGCACTTGCGCCACTCTCGCTCGTGAACATCGCGGCGGGAGACGTGCATGCCTTCTCGTTTCAACGCGGGACGCAGGGTTGGGTCACCACGCTCGCCGACGAATTGCTCGGCGAAATCTTGGCGCAGGCGGGCGATGTACGCCGCGC
>JAKPSO010000057.1 GCA_029571495.1 Pseudomonadota bacterium | reverse complement strand
CGCTCACGAGTACCAAGGCGATGCACGTTTCGCCGTTTTGCGAAGTGCGAGGGCACTATCGCTTCCGCGTTGTGACGGGCGCGTCGGCACGACGTGTCGATGTCGATTACTACGACGGCGATTCGCTGCTGATTGCAACGCGAATAGCAGGTCAGGCGCACGCGCTGACAGCGCAAAGCTTACGAAGGCAGTGGTTGAGTCATCCGTTGATGACGATGGGCGTCGTCGCGCGCATCCACTGGCAAGCGCTTCGGCTTTGGCTGAAGCGCACCCCATGGTTTCACAAGCCGGTGCATCACGTGCCGCGAACGATCAATGAAAGGAATCGCTGATATGGCCACCGTGGAAACTTGCAATCGCACCCGGCCACAGATTGTGTCTTCGCACTCGGCGAAGCGCGTCCCCATCGCGGCGCGTGCGTTCTTGCGCGCTCTGCGCTCGTTGGACAGCACGCACAACGGGGCGCTGGTCGTGCGTACGCCCGACGGCGGCCGACACGTGTTCGGCCGACCTGAACATGCAAGCGATGCGCCGGTGCACCTGCACATCAACGACTGGCGCGCGTGCGGAAAACTCCTCACCGGCGGCGACATTGGCTTCGCCGAAGCTTGGCGTGCCGGTTGGATCGAAACCGCAGAACTCACGCGATTGTTGCGCGTCGCGATTGACAACGAAACGGCAATGCGCCAATTGGTTGATGCCAAAGGCGTCGTGGGGTGGATGCATCGTTTGCGTCATCTGCTCAATCGCAACTCACGCCGCGGCAGCGCGCGCAACATTCACGCGCACTACGACATTGGCAACGATTTTTATGCACTGTGGCTGGACGACACCTGGACCTATTCGTCGGCGCTTTTCGAAGGCGACTATGCGCTGAGTCTCGCCGCAGCGCAGGAGAACAAGTACCGACGCATTGTGGACGCGTTGAACCTACAACCGGGGCAGCGCGTGCTCGAGATTGGCTGCGGTTGGGGTGGATTCGCGGAGTACGCGGCGCGCCGCGGCATTCGCGTGCATGGCATCACGGTATCCGCCGCGCAGTTGGCGTTGGCACAGAAACGCGTACAACGCGCTGGGCTTGATGCACTGTGTCAGCTTGAGTTTCGCGACTATCGCGATCTCACCGGGCACTACGATGCCGTCGTCTCCATCGAGATGTTCGAGGCCGTGGGCGAGGCGTATTGGCCTGAATATTTCGAAACAGTGGCCGCACGCCTCGCGCCGGGCGGACAAGCGCTCATACAGAGCATCACCATCGAAGACGCACGATTCGAGCACTACCGGCGCGGCACCGACTTCATCCAGCAGTACATTTTTCCGGGCGGAATGTTGCCATCACCCGCGCGCTTTCGTACGCAGGCGGCTGCAGCGGGCCTCGTGACCATTGGCGAATTGGGGTTTGGTCGCGACTACGCCGAAACGCTGCGGCGCTGGAGCGTTGCGTTCGAATCGAACATCGAAGGCGTTCGCGCGCAAGGGTTCGACGAATCGTTCATTCGCATTTGGCGCCTGTATCTCGCCTATTGCGAAGCCGGTTTTGATAGCGGGCGCACGGATGTCATGCACTTTCACCTGTGGCGGGCGTAAGCGCTATGGCACCGCACTTTGTAAGTAATTCATCTGAGGCAGCGCCGCCGAAGGCCGCGCACGCGTGGCCTTGGTGGCGCGCACCGAATCGACTGCGCACGGATTGGCGCGGGCAGCGCGTGTGGCTGATCGGCGCGTCAAGCGGCATCGGGGCTGCGCTCGCCACGGAGCTCGTCGGGCGCGGCGCTCGTGTTGTGTTGTCAGCGCGTAGCGAAGATGCGCTTCAGGACGTCGCTGCACGCGCACTCAAGGCCGCAAGCAGTGCTGCCGAGGGCGAGACGTTGGTCGTCGCGTTTGACGCCACCGAGCCCGACGCCTGGGCGCGCGCGCGGCAAACCGTCACCTCCGCGTGGGGCGGTGTCGATGTGCTGGTCATGTGCGCTGGCGCTTACACGCCGATGCGCGCGTGGGACATCGACATCACCACCATGTCACACATCATCGACGTCAATTTGCGTAGCGTGTATCTCGGTCTGCAAAGCAATCTGTCAGATTTTCGCGCCAGAGGCAACGGCGCGGTGGTGTTGGTGGCGAGTGTGGCGGGGCTCGTGGGGCTGCCGAACGCGACGGTATACGGCCCGACCAAGGCGGCGCTCATTAACCTCGCCGAACTGCTGCACAGCGATGTGCGCGCAGCGGGCATCGATGTGTACTTGGTCAACCCTGGGTTCGTGCGAACCAAGCTCACTGAAAAAAACGCGTTCGTCATGCCCGCGCTGCTAACACCAGAGCAGGCGGCACAGGCCATGCTCGCCGGTATGGCCGCAGGGCAATTTAGCATTCACTTTCCAAAGCGATTTACCCTCTGGCTATATGCCCTTCGGCATTTGCCAGACCGACTTCGGCTGGCCATCGTGCGCCGCTTCACTGCCGCGCCGGAATCCGATGCAGAGGTGCTTCCCACGACACCGCCTGACGTCAAAACACGACCCGCACCATGAGCACGCACGTTCCAATTCAGAATGCCGCATTGTCAACGCTTGTTGATCGCTACAACGCGCTGAGCGAAGCGTCGCTGCCGGTGCTCCTTGAGTGCTACGCCGAGCAGGCACGATTCAAGGATCCGTTCAATGACGTGCGAGGACGCGCGCACATCAAGCGGATTTTTCGGCATATGTATGCCACGCTGAACGCGCCGCGCTTTGTCATACACCGCGTCTACGAAAACGGCGGCAGTGCGCTGCTGCGTTGGGACTTTCAATTTTCGCTGCGAGGTCAGGCTTTTTCGGTTCCGGGCTGTACTGAGCTCACGTTTGATAGCGACGGCCGCGTAACTGAACACGTGGACTATTGGGACCCGACCGAGACGTTGTGGAGCGAGTTGCCGGTCGTGGGCGGCCCGGTGCGTTGGTTGCGCCGACGCTTTTCTTCCTCGCAGTTTAAGGAGCGCTAGCGCGATGCGCCTACTTGAAGCACGTTCGGTTGATACAGCCTCTCGCGTGAATTTTTCGCGACGTATGGTGCTGGTCGGTGGCGTCGCGTGTGCGGCTGGGTGGCATGCGTCGGGGAGCTACGCGCAGTCGTCCGAGCGCGCGCCCGAGGATGTTCAGCGTCGTCTGCCGACGGCAACGTTGTTGGGGCGTGGCATGCTTCGTTTTCTCGGCCTGGAGATTTACGAAGCGGTGCTGTGGGCGGAGCGCTCGTTCGAGGGTTCGCGCTACGCGGCGCACGCATTTGCGCTGGAACTGCGCTACGCGCGTGGGCTCTATGGGAATTTGATCGCGGAGCGTTCGCTGAAAGAGATGGAGCGCAGCGGCCCGATCAGCGCGGCACAGCGTGATCGCTGGCTTGCCTTCATGCGAAAGACCTTCCCGGACGTGAGCGCCGGTGACCGCATCACGGGCTTCTGGCGCCCGAAAGATGAGTCGTCGGAATTTGTCGTCGTTGAGCGTGGTGTCGCGAAGAGCGCTGTGCTCGTAGAACGCGAGTTTGGTGAACGATTCTTCGGCATATGGCTGGCACCGACCACATCCGAACCCGCTTTGCGACAGACGCTACTCGGGACTAAAGCCGCGTGAAAATTTCGCTCGCCTCAGGCGCGCTCGCACGCTACGGCGCGCTCGGCATGCCGCTGGCCTTTGTCGCGTTGCCGCTTCATGTGCATTGGGCCAGCGTCGCCGCGACTCAGTGGGCGCTTCCGCTTGAAGTCGTCGGCACGATGCTGTTGGCCGTGCGCGCGCTCGACGCGCTGGTTGATCCGTGGCTTGGACGCGTGTCTGATCGCGTGCTCGCAAGTCAGCGCGCGTGGGCAGTCATCGCGTTTGCTGTGGCTTGGGTGGTTGTGGGTTTCGCGATTTTGTTTTCACCTCCGCCTCCCGCCGTACTGCTCTCGAAACCGTTGACGATTCTGTGGGCCACGATAGCGCTGTTGCTGACGTATTTGGGTTACAGCATCGCACAGATACTGCATCAGTCGTGGGGCGCGCGGTGGGGTGGTGATGCGCCGCAGCGGGCGCGCATCGTGGCGTGGCGCGAGGGATTCGCGCTGTTGGGCGTGGTGGTTGCGAGTGTGCTTCCGACGCTGCTTGCTTGGCCCGTGATTTCGGCGCTGCTACTTGCGCTTGCTGTGGTTGCGGTCGCGGCGCTGTGGCGGGTTCCGACACCCGAGACGCATACTTCTGGCGACGATGGCGTACGCGCCGCGTCGTTCTCCGTGGTGTCGCCGTGGCGCTCCGCTGCGTTTCGGCAATTGATCTCGGTGTATGTGTTGAGTGGGCTGGCCGCCGCGATCCCCGCGACGTTGGTGATCTTCTTCATTCGCGACCGGCTTCAGGCAAACGCGTGGGAGGCGGCATTTTTGTTTGCGTACTTCGCGGCGGCTGCACTGTCGCTGCCACTGTGGACCCGGCTCGTCTCACGTTGGGGCCTCGTGCGCTGTTGGTCAGCGAGCATGCTGCTGGCGATCCTGAGCTTTGGTGGTGCCGCTTGGCTCGGCGCTGGCGACGGTGTCTACTTCATCTTTGTTTGCATCGGAAGCGGCGTTGCACTCGGTGCGGAGCTGATCGCGCCGGGCGCGTTGCTCGCAGGCCTGTTGCAGCGCGAAGGATCGCAGCGCCAGAACGCTTCGGGCCTGTGGTTTGGTTGGTGGACCTTCGCCACCAAATTTAACTTGGCGCTTGCCGCGGGTGTCGCGCTGCCGTTGGTTGCGCTGTGGGGATATGCGCCCGGGGGCACGGCACCCGCCGCGCTTAACGCGCTTGCATGGGTCTACGGCGCGCTGCCGTGTCTCATCAAACTTTTGGCCTTTACGTTGCTGCGCATCTTTGGTCCGTCGTGGGACGCGCCGCACCGAGAACCCCCGCCTCAACCCCCTTCAACTTCTCGCTTCAACACACCATGAATTCATCACTTTTTCGGCGCATGCTGGTCGCAGTGCTATTTACTCTTTCAGGGCTTTTTGTCGCAGGTTGCGCCACCCCGCAGGTGAGCGACTACGCCGCCGAGAAACCCGTGCTCGACCTGCGCCAGTACTTCAACGGCACAGTGGAGGCGCATGGCATTTTTCGCGACCGCGGTGGCGTGATTAAACAGCGCTTTGTCGTGACGATGGACTGCCGCTGGAGCGGTGACGACGGAGTGCTTGACGAGCAGTTTGTGTACAGCGATGGCTCGCGGTCGCGGCGTGTGTGGCACCTGCGTTATCTCGGCGGCGGGCGCTACAGCGGTCGCGCCGACGACGTTGTCGGCAGCGCAGCAGGCGAGACGCAGGGCAACGCGTTTCGCTGGCAGTACACGCTCAAACTGCCGGTGGATGGACGCGAGATCGAAGTTCAGTTCGACGACTGGATGTACTTGATGGACGAGCGCGTGATGTTGAACCACGCCACGATGAGCAAGTTCGGCGTTCGCTTGGGCGAAGTTCAGCTCGCGTTTTCGCGTCGGCCGTAAAGCGCGGCGCGATAGTGCTGCGCAGAGATTCGCTTTAGCGGTTCGCCTGTGCGCGCGCACGCCACGCGCCAAACGAAATGATGAGGCCCGGCAATAGGATCATCGCCCAGATGATCTTTTCCAGGTTTGCTTTCACCCACGGCAAGCCACCTAAGAAGTAGCCCGCGGTCACAAGACCCACGACCCAAATCGTGCCGCCAAGGACGTTGTAGAGCGAAAATTTGCGGCGCGTCATTTCGGCCACGCCCGCCACGAAAGGCACGAACGTGCGAATGAACGGCATGAAGCGCGCGAGCACAATCGTGATGCCACCGTACTTTTCGTAGAAGGCATGCGCTTGATCAAAGGCGCGCTTGTTGAAAAACCGCGAGTCCTCCCACGCGAAGACTTTGTGCCCGACGTGTCGGCCAATGCCAAAGTTGCATTGGTCGCCCAATATCGCCGCAGCAAGCAGCACCGCCATCGCCAACGGATAGTTCATCAACCCCGCGCCGGCAAGCGTGCCCACCACAAACAGCAACGAATCGCCCGGCAAAAACGGCATGACCACGACGCCCGTCTCGACGAACACAATCAAAAACAAAAGCGCATAAACCCAAGGCCCATACTGCGAG
>JAKPSO010000052.1 GCA_029571495.1 Pseudomonadota bacterium | reverse complement strand
TTGGAATTCGCCCGCGCACCTGCTTGAACAAATCATCCAACACGAAGCCGTGCACGCCATCGACGGCTGGGACGATCTGCGGCGACGCTTACAGCCCGACCGACGCTGCTTTGCGTTTTTTCATCCGCAACTCGCCGATGTCCCACTGATTTTCGTTGAAGTCGCGCTGGTGGCGACAATGCCCGATGCGATCGCGCCATTGATTGATAAGAACTCCGAGATCACGCCGCCGAAACAATTTCGTGTGGCGGCGTTTTACTCGATCAGCAATTGCGAACCCGGACTGCGCGGCGTGTCGCTCGGGAATTTTTTGATCAAACGCGTAGCCGAGGAACTCAAGCGCGAACTGCCGCAGTTGAAAACGTTTTGCACGTTGTCTCCAATCCCCGGTTTCATGAATTGGTTATCGCGTGTGGACAACTCACTCGCGTACGAAGGTCTCAAACCGGCCCCGCGCAAACGTCTCGACGACGCGCTCTCTACACTACGCAAAGCAACTGACAACGACCTCAACGCGCTCTCCCGCGAAGGCGCAGAAGTTGCGCTCAACAAAGATGCGCAGGACGCGTTGCTTGCATTGGCGAGTGCCTACTTGATTCACGAATCGCCGCGCGCGGGCGGCGACCCCGTGGCGCGGTTTCACCTCGACAACGGCGCGAAGCTTGAGCGCATCAACGCGCGCGCGAACCTATCGGCCAAGGGTCTCAAGCAATCCGCCGGTCTCATGGTGAATTACCTCTACGACCTTGAGCGCGTCGAACAATCACACGAGGATTTCGTCAACGGCACAGTGACGCACGCGCGTGCTGTGAGTGGATTGATTTGACCGATCGCACACGAACATAAAAGTATCATTCAAAAAGGAGGACACTCAATGCAACCCACGAACATTCGCGCGACCGTCTCACGTCGCGCAGCACTCGTCACCACGCTTACCGTCATCGCCGCCGCGCTGTGCGCACCCATGGTCGCGAACGCCGAACCCGGCTGGCCAAACAAACCCGTGACCATCGTCGTGCCGTTCCCGGCTGGCGGCGGCACCGATGCGTTCGCGCGTCCGTTGACTGCGAATCTCAGCAAGAGCACAGGCAAACAATTCATCATCGATAACCGCGGCGGCGCGGGCGGCACGCTCGGCGCGAGCATCGCAGCGAAGGCGGCGCCGGATGGCTACACGTTCTTCATGGGTGCGGTTCATCACGCGATTGCACCGTCGATGTATCCGAAGCTCGATTACGACATTGAGAAGAGTTTCGTGCCTGTTGCACTGGTGTCGTCCGTGCCGCAGGTCATTGTGGTGAATCCGCAGAAAGTACCGGCGAACGATCTAAAGGGTTTCATCGATGCCGCGAAAAAAGCAGACGGCAAGATGAACTATGGCTCGGCAGGCAATGGCTCCTCGCATCACCTCGCTGGCGAATTGTTCAACGGCGTCGCGGGCACCAAGATTTCGCACGTGCCGTACAAAGGTGCGGGCCCGGCGCTTACGGATTTGATGGGCGGACAAATTGACGTGATGTTCGACGGCATGGGTTCAAGTGCTGGCCACATCAAAGGCGGGCGCATCAAAGCGATCGCCGTGGCGAGCGAAAAGCGCGCACCGGGCTTCCCGAACATTCCGACCACTGGCGAGTCGGGCCTGAACTACAAAGTATCGACGTGGTACGGCCTGTGGGCACCTAAGGGCACGCCCGCCGACGTGATTGCGAAGTTTCAAGCGGAACTCAAGAAGGCGTACAACTCGGACGAACTGAAAACTATTTGGAACGGCCTCGGCGCCGAAGTACCGGACAGTTACGGCGATGCATTTGGCAAATTCGTGACCAGCGAAATCAAACGTTGGGGCGAAGTGGCGAAGGCTTCCGGCGCGAAATTGGATTGATGCATCGCAGGGCGGGCGTTGCCCGCCGAACGTAACCGACTCACGACCTATGAACCAAAACCTCTTCGCAGCGATCCGTGCTGCATTTCCCACCGACATGAGTGCGGTGGCGATTGAAGCCGCCGACAGCGCCACGGGCGCAACCGTCAAGCGCTACACGTGGTCCGACATTGATGCGCAATCGGCGCGTGTGGCGAACTTGCTCGCGAGCCTCGGCCTGCCCGCTGGCAGTCGTGTCGCTGTGCAAACCGAAAAGAGCGTCGAGGCGTTGATGCTCTACCTTGGCGTGCTGCGCGCCGGGTATGCGTTTCTGCCGTTGAACACCGCATATCAAGCGAGCGAAATCGAGTACTTCATAGGTAACGCCGAACCCGCGGTGGTGGTATGCGCGCCCAAATCGCTCACGTGGATTCAGCCGATTGCGGACGCCGCGAAAGTGTCGCGCGTTTACACCTTGGACGAAGCTGGGAACGGCTCGCTGACCGACGCCGTAGCGACGCAGAGCGACCGCCATGAAATCGCGCAATGCGGAGCAGACGACCTCGCCGCGATCCTGTACACCAGCGGCACGACGGGACGCAGCAAGGGCGCGATGCTCTCGCACAACAATTTGCTGTCGAACGCGCTCACGCTGAAGTCGTATTGGGGTTGGTCAGCGAACGACGTGCTGATTCATGCGTTGCCAATCTTTCACGTGCATGGTTTGTTCGTGGCATCGCATTGCGCCCTGCTCTCCAGCGCGAAAATGATTTGGTTTTCGAAATTTGATCCGACGGCGGTCATCAAGCGCATGCCGGAGGCAACGGTATTCATGGGCGTGCCCATGCTGTATGTACGCCTTTTGGCGAATGCTGAACCTGCGCGTTTGACAACCGAGGTCGGCAAAAACATGCGCCTCTTCGTGGCGGGTTCCGCGCCGTTGTTGATCGAGACGTGCAACGAATTCCGTGAGCGCACCGGCCACACAATTCTCGAACG
>JAKPSO010000050.1 GCA_029571495.1 Pseudomonadota bacterium | reverse complement strand
CGCCGACGGCTGCGTTGTTGCGCCAGGTCTGGTGGACCTCGCCGTGCACGTCAAACGCGGCACGCTTGCCACGGAACTGGCGGCGGCGGCGGCGGGTGGTGTCACAAGCATGGTGTGCTCGCCCGACACCGACCCAGTGCTCGATGAACCAGGCTTGGTCGACATGCTGCGTTTGCGCGCGCAATCGTTTCACAGCACGCATCTTTATCCGCTCGGCGCTCTCACCAAAGAACTTGCAGGCAAACATCTCGCCGAAATATCCAAACTCGCGCAGGCCGGCTGCGTGGGTTTTGCGCAGGCGGATCGCGGCGTGCTCGACACGCAAGTGTTGCTCCATGCGATGCAATACGCCGCGACGTTTGATTACGCCGTGTGGCTACAACCCGAAGACCTGCATCTCGCCAAGGGCGGTGTTGCGCACGAAGGCGAGGTGGCTTCGCGCCTGGGTCTCACGGGTATTCCGTCAATTGCCGAAACCGTCGCGTTGGCGACGCACATTGAACTAGCCCGAGCAACTGGCGTGCGACTTCACGTGTGTCGCATCTCGGCGGCGGAATCGGTCGCGATGCTGCGCGCTGCGAAGGCGAGTGGCGTGCGCGTGACGGCCGATGTCGCGATCAATCATTTGCACTTGATCGATCTCGACATGGGGCATTACGACTCCAACTTTCACCTCTCGCCGCCGCTGCGCACTGCGCGCGACCGCGACGCGCTGCGTGCCGGGGTCATTGACGGCACGATTGACGCCATCGTCTCAGATCACACGCCACGCCAGGACGACGCCAAACAGCTGCCGTTCGCGGAAGCCGCACCCGGCGCGACAGGCCTAGAGACGTTGCTGTCGCTCACGCTACGCTTCGCCGAAGCAGCGAAGCTCCCGCTCGCCACTGCCCTGTCGCGCATAACGCACAATGCGGCGGATGCGGCGCGTTTACCGGCAGGCCGCATCGCCGTCGACGCGGCGGCCGACCTCTGCGTGTTTGACCCGGGCGCCTATCGCTTGGTCAACAAGGCGAGCCTAAAGAGCGCCGGAAAAAATTCGCCGTTCCTCGGCTACGAATTGCCCGGCGTCGTACGTGCAACCGTGACGGCGGGGCATGTGGCGTATGACAGCCAGGGCTAGCTCCGCGCCGCAAACATCTCCGGCTCACCGACTTGCCAGCCCCAGTCGTCATCGAGTGGATATAGCGGCCGCGGGATGAATTCGTAGGGCACGTTTTTTAGCACCGGCGTCGTGAGGCCCGGCACGTCGACTTCGATGATTCGCTCATCGGGGTAGAACTCGTCGGCCCACGCGCGGAAGTGGCCACGGGACTTGATGATGAGCGAGCGTCGCGCGCGGATGTCAACGCCTAACGCTTCCATGAAGATGGGGTCTTTGGCTTGTTGCCGCACGCTGACGACGATCACATCAATGCCGCCTAGTGTCAGTCGTGCGCACGGACCGAGGCTCACTGCGTGGCCCGCGGCGATGCCACGGCGGCCGATGAATTCACCGTCGTGCAATTGCGCGACGGTTGCTTTCGCTTCAAACTTGCCCGAGAGCGGATGCGACTCATCGCGATTGAGCATTGCGTGGAACGACGCTCCGACGCCCAGCGCGTGCGCCTCGGCGGCGAGCGCCGGATCATAAAAAATGGCGAGTGTGCAGCCTTTGACGCCAGCTTCGTGAAATGCTTTGAGAATCCACACGGTGTTGGCGCGGCCGCCACCGCCTGCGTTGTCGGCGACATCGGCAAAAAGGAGCGTCGGTTTGCTCGGGTCGTTGCCAACTTCCACCGCCATGCGTGTTGCGTCGGCCAATGTTGTGAGCTTCGGGACGTAGCGCGCGCGGTTGCCCCACGCCTCGATGGCGACGGCGCGTGCGGTTTCGCGTGCCGCCTCCGCCGTTCGCGCGGACACGATCACACTCATGCCGGCTTTCGGTGTATCGCCGAGCGTGAACCCCGAGAGCACGCTGACGTTCAGCACGTCGCCGCCGAGCTTCGATTGCCCGAAGTGAATGATGTCGCCGTACGGCGTGTTCGCGCCGGGCTTGCGCTCTGTGTTTTGCGTGACCGACGGCGGAATGAATGGGAGCTTTACGAACGCGCGATGCGCGCGCTTGCCGGTCGCGAGAATGTCGAGCATCGCCTT
>JAKPSO010000047.1 GCA_029571495.1 Pseudomonadota bacterium | reverse complement strand
AAACGACCCGCCCACAACTATCTTGCCGGACGGAAGCAGTGCGAATGTGCTCGCGAAACCCGTGCCATTGGTGTCGTTGACGTCGGCGTTGAGCAGTTGACCGGGATCCCAAGACGTGTCGAGCGTGCCGTCGGCGTTGTAGCGCGCCAGCGAATTGCGAGGCACGCTGCTGCAGGTAAAAAAGGTTCCGTTGACGATGATCTTGCCATCACTTTGCAGTGCAGCGCTGCTGATAACGCCATCGCATCCTAGGCCAGCGTTCGCTGCGAAACCGCTGTCAAGCGAGCCGTCAGCATTGAACCGCGCGAGACCAGAAATAGTCGCAGTTCCAGCCTGCGAAAAGTCACCGACGACGAAAATCTTTCCGTCAGGTTGTTCGATGGCCTGATACACCTGACTGACGCCAAAAACGGGTGGTACAAAGGAGGAATCGACGCTTCCGTGCACTTGAGCGGTGCTGTGTCCTGACAGCAAAAGCCCAAGCGCTGCCCAAAGTGCTACGCCACCAAAACGACTGGTATTCATCTTTGCCCCCGGAAAAACTACAAGCGGAGCAAACTCCACTCAGATCTGCGTGAGTATAGAAGGGGTGGTCAGAATATTCCGTGTACCGATTTAGTTCCCGTCGCGAGGGACCGCGGACGCGGCCGCGATGAGCTAGTTCTGGCGCCGCGCCTGCAGTTTGAGAATCTCTCCCGCGGCGTAACGAAGGTCGCCTGTATCACGGGACCAGATTTGACGCATCGCGTTCCAGTAGGCGTCTGGATAAAACGAAGTGCGGCGGCGTTGAGTGTGCAGTGTGTATAGGACCTGCAGTACTTGTACTCGTCCGCGTTGGCCGTACGCGGGCATTGCGGCCATCGTTGCTGCTTCAACCAACAAATTGTCGTCGTCGGCGTTGACGAGCAACGAGATGGCTACCGCGGGCCAGCCGACAAGAAACTGATCCGGAGAACGCCAAATGCGACGTAACGCGCGACGGCCAGGTTCGCTGTCCGCCGCCAGTTTGCAGATCATCGCCCGAAGATCGTTCGGGGCACCGGCATCATTCAGTCTTGCAATAGCGGCTGCGCCGCGTACGATCGACTGCTCAGTTGCACCGTCGTTGATCGCGCGCACCAGAGCGTGTTCGGCCGTGATGGATTCACTCGTCGCGAGTGCGAGTCCGGCAAAGATTCGCACGCCGATGTTGTCGCCACGCGTAGTCACGACGCGCAACAAGATCAGCGCGGATTGATCGGGGTAGAAATTTGCAAGTGCTCCGAGCGCCAAGATCCTGCCCGCCGCTGGTGCTGTACGCGACAATGCAAGATCGGTTGCCGTTTGCCAGGGCGGTCGCGCGTTCGCCGAAAGCTTGGCAAATTCTTTGAGGAGTCGCCAGCCGTCGTCACGGAGTTGTTCCGGTGTCATCGATTTGGACAACGTATCGCTGAGTCGCTGCATCGCGTCGTTGGTCTCAATCGCCATGGTCTGTCTACCGTGTGTTGGGAGTGCTGAGTTGCTTCGTAGCGCGACGAAAGTTACGGCGCACAGATATTGATACCTTCGCCATCCCATCCAGCAGCAACGAACTGGTCGTACACGGTTTTGGAGGTCGTGAAGCGATGGTTGGGGTCGTCCGGGAATCGCGCGTTGCCACGGAAGAGCCGATAGACCGGTGTCGTTCCCGAAGGACAGACTGCGCTTACGCCGGAGCCAATCGGTCGATAGCCGTAGCTGTCGACGCCCTCGTTGACCGGCAGTCGCGGCGCCGCCGCGTTCGTGGGGTTGAGCGCTTGTAGCGCGGCCACGTCGGCGGGGCTCACCGTGTAGAAGTGGCTACCGCGTAAACCATTCTTCGCGATTTGGTCGAAATAGAAGCGAACGTTCGCGTTGAGTGAAGCATCCGGGTACGCGAACATGTTGAAGCTCGCGCCTGTTCGGCTCCACCCTGGGGCGACATCCAGCAAAGCCTTTTCGTTGTCGCGAGACGTAAGGAAATAGTAGTTGAGCTGCGCATGCAAGTACTCAGTCGCCGTCACGCGCGTCGGGACCGTGACTGTAGGGTCTACGGTTGCATTGAGCGCGCCGCGACCACCGGTCGCGACGAAGAACGGTGCGCCCGGAGCCTTTATGCGGCCGTCGGTTACTGCGACGCGCTCGCGCGCTTCCATGCGTTTGGCGAAGTAGTCGAAGAAACTCATGGCGTCAGGGGAAAGGAGTCCGTCCGACACCACGACGGTTGCGACGCGAAAGGTGCGCTGCGTCGACGAATAGTCCGGCACGCGTGGACCGTTGACCGTGATCACATCGGAAATCGTCAGACGGCTAAATCCTGTCGTCAGCAGACGTCCGTCGCACATCGTCCCCCAGTTAGCGGCAAACGTGGGGTCGGTGATGACCCATTGATCGGGTACTTCCGAAGCAGGCATGAGCCCCATCAAGTAGAGGTCCAAGGGATTGAATACGGCCGCTTTGTAAACGTCCGAAAACGCCGTGCGCAGGCCATTTCCCTCTGGCGTGAGTTTGCACTGAAATGCGCCACCCTGACTACTGCCGGCAGTAGATTGCCCCATCAGATCAAACGCCATCGTGGATGAAGGCCAATGCGGTGAGCCAAGAGACAGTTCGGCGTTTTTGAGAAACGCAATCCACTGATGCCCCAGTTCATGCTGATGCCCGAAGTTGGCGCCATCAAAAAAAGTGTGTGATGGAAACACGCTGATGCCTAGCAGTCGCGTGAGACCGCCGTATTGCGCAGTGACATCAAACACGTTGACGTTGCCGATGCCCGTGACCTTATTTTGTGTGGCGAAGTGGTAGCGGTTCTCGATTTGTGAACGTGCGAAGACAACGTTAACGAAATCAAATTCGTTGGTCAGGTAACGCGCCGCTGCTTGCACCACTTTGTCGATCGCCGGAGTGGTTTCATCATGCGTGTGAAAGGTCGATGGCAGCGTGATGTTCAGGACGTGCTGCGACATTTGCGCGTCCGCGGCAAGCGTGCGCACATTGACGGTCGACATGTCGGATGTCCGCACCTGCGCGAACACGTTGCTGCGACCAAGGCGCGTGGTGCCTACGTAGGGATCGAGGAAACCGAGGAAGACGCGGCCAACATCGCTGTCGACGCGTCGCTGCAAAATGGGTTGGACGGGCAAATTGGCGGAGTAGATGCCATCGCCTGCTGTGAGATCGCCGCCTGTGCCGGTGTCGACAAGGTCGTACACCGTGCCCCATTCGGAAGTGAGCTTGAGCGAGGTGGGTGCGGGCCCGGTGACGCGCACTGACAGGCGAATCTCGCCAGTGGTTGCGGTCGTGATGACGTGCGGCGTAAACGCGTAGTTCACAACTGTTGGATCAACCAACGCTGCCTTCAATCCAGTCGCGGCTGCGCCGTGCGCGTGGTCATCGTGCGTGTCGGTGGCCTGCGCATATGTCGCGAACGTGGCTAGTGCTGCAGTCGCGAGCCATGTCGAAGTGCTGGAGCAGAAACGAGTGAGCCGTTGCATGTGCGTGGTCATGGTCATTCCTCCATTTGTGCAGATATGCACACGTTCGTTCCAGCGCCGTCGGCACCGTGTTTCGCTGACAGCACACCCGCTTCGCCTGCATGAACTATTCGATGAGGTTAGCGCGAAAAACGTATCAGGCGGACGAGATCGGACATTTGCTCGTCGAATATTTCACTACCTAATAGCTTTTCTGCAAAGAGCGCGGCTCTGATGGACTTGCCAGGCGAATCATCGTTAAGTCGAGTTCCTTCGAAAATTAGCGCTAACCGCCGTCAGGCGGTGCATGGAGCCAAAAAGTTGATCTGTGCGATATCGCGCACATTCATTCGTGCTACAGCATCGGTGGCTGCCTTGTTCCGGCGAAGCGGCGACGACCGCCCACGCCGCGAACCATGTCCGACTTCCGCAAATTTCCTCGTTCTTTCCTGTGACCACGCATGTGCTGTGGCGTGATTGCAAATCGATTGAACGGAGACTCGCCATGAAATTCAACCTCATTGATCCGCACAGTGTCGCGCGACTATTCGTCGGCGCGGTTGATAGGTGCGCGTCAGCAATGCTGCTTGCGCTATCTGTTGCGATCTTCGCGACGCCAACGTTCGCCGCCGCACCACCGGGCACGCAATGGACGGTCACCGCCACAGCGGGTACCGGAGGGAGCATCAGTCCTTCAGGCGCAACCAAAGTCTTCGACGGCGAATCGTTGGTCCTCACTGTGACACCGAACGCTGGTTACAACATTAGCAACGTTAGTGGCTGCCAAGGGTCGCGAGTGGGAAACACCTACACCACTGGTGCGATCACGGCCAATTGCACGGTGTCGGCCACGTTCGTACGCTCCTCGTTCACCGTAACGCCGACGGCGGGCGCGCACGGCACCATCTCGCCAAGCACGCCGCAGACAGTGTCGAACGGAGGTCGAATTAGCTTCACGTTGACGCCCGCGCTGCTCTACCAAATTGGCACGGTAACCGGATGCGGGGGATCGCTGACGGGCAACAGCTACACCACAGGAACGATTACTGCCGACTGCACCGTAAGCGCAACCTTTACGCAGCCAACCACGGCAGTTGCGTACACGATGAGCACGGCCATCAGCGGCGTTGCCACCGGCGGCACGATTACTCCGTCGTCTCGCCAAGTGCTCGAAGGTACGACGACGACATTTATCGCCACGCCCAACAGCGGATACGCGGTAACAGGTGTCACCGGCTGTGGCACGTCGTTTGTGCCGGGCGCGTTGCCACAGTCGACGGCGTTAACCGTGACGACTGAAGCGGCGTTCCGCGATTGCACGGTAATCGTTACGTTTTCGTTGATTCCATCGTTCACGGTAACCGCGACCGCCGACGTCGGCGGCACGGTGTCACCGACCTCGGTATCGGTACGTCAAGGCAACACAACCACAATCACGGTGACGCCAAATGTTGGATTTCGCCTGACTAACGTTAACGGCTGTGGCGTTGTGTTCTTTGGGGCTGCAAACATCATCACGCCGACCACTTGGACGACCGCACCGATCACAGGGGCGTGCACCGTGTCAGCGTTCTTCGCGGCGGTGCCGACCTTTAACGTCAGCACATCGGCGG
>JAKPSO010000021.1 GCA_029571495.1 Pseudomonadota bacterium | reverse complement strand
TCGCGGGATTGAGGGTGTGAAACGGCTTGAGGCCCGGTGCAAGGCTGCGCAATTTGTTCGGCGCGAGGTCGAACGAGCATCCGCGGTTTTGCCACCAAATGCCCGTCGTCGGCAGGACGACGCCGCTGCCAAATTCGAAGTAAATGCTTTGGATCATGCTCACCGCTCGGCCCTCACGATCGATCACGCCCATCCACGTCGTGTCACCGTCGCTGACCGGTGCGGGCCACGGGCTCGCTTTGTCGCGCGGCACAGCGTCGGCGAGGCTTTGTACGGCTGCGCCGGCCAACAATTCGTCACACGACGCGCGCATCTTTTGCGGATCGGCGACGTGTTTGTCGCGCACAATGAAGGCTTGTTTCGTGGATTCGACCAGCGCGTGGATGCCTTCGACGTTGTCCGGGTTCCAGCCCGATTGCCGCACACGATCGAAGGCCCCCAAGATCAGGAGCGAAGCCAAGCCCTGCGTTGGCGGCGCTTGGTTGTAGAGCTGCGCGCCGTTAACGCGCAACGAAAGCGGCGCTTGCAGCGACGCGTATTGTCCGGCGAGGTCTTCGCGCTGCACGGGGCTGCCGACGTGCGCTAAATCTTTGCCGATTTGCTGCGCCAAGTCGCCGCGATAAAAGTCATCCGCTCCGGCCTCAGCGATGCGCTGCAACGTCGCGGCCAACGCCGGGAAACGATGCCGTTCGCCGTAGCGCGGCACGTCGCCGTTGGGCATGAAGCTCGCCGCGAATCCGGGCAAATGTTCTAGCTCAGCACGTTTGGCGCGCGTGTTCTCTTCTTGGCTGTGGGTGACCGGAAAGCCATCGCGCGCATAGGCAATCGCGGACTCCAAGAGACGCGCGAACGGAAGCCTGCCGCCCCATGCGTCGCGACTGTGCGCGTAAGCAGCGCCCCACCCCGACACGGTGCCCGCAACGGTGTTCGCGGCGAGCGGGCCGCGCCACGGAATGCTCGCCGCGCCGCCGTAAAGGCCCGCGTGCACCGCAGAACCTGTGCGTCCGCAGGCGTCGATCGATCGCACTGGCTTGCCCGGTTCGCGCAGCAACCAGAAGCCGTCGCCACCGATGCCGGTCATGTGTGGATACACGACCGCGAGCGTCGAGGCGACCGCGATCGTTGCTTCGATGGCGTTGCCGCCGTCGCGCAACACGTCAAGCCCCGCTTGCGAGGCCAGAGAATGCGGTGAAACGACAGCGCCGCGGGTGCCGAGAATGGGTTTGATCATGTAGTGCAACGCGTTGATAGAAATGCAGCGGCACAAAATGAAAAGCCCCGCGAGGGCGACACGCGAGGCTTGAAATTTGGTGGCGCTTCAGGGACTCGAACCCCGGACCTGTGGATTATGATTCCATCGCTCTAACCAACTGAGCTAAAGCGCCATTTTTCGCGACGTATTTATTTGAAATTGTTCGCAGCGAAGCCCTCTATTGTTACGGAAGCCGCGCTTCTTGTCAAAACCGAGGGGTGCGCATACAGCTTTTTAGCGATAACGACCGCTGGACGCTCGTTACAGCAGTATTTTTTCGGTTGTTGACTATTAGATGGCCGCTGCGCAAACGACCACCCTGCAGCCGTTTGCGGCGAAAAGCTGTTAGCCACCTGCAAATTTCTTGCGAATCATCTCGACGCGGCTGCGATTAACGTCGAAATCGCGCTTGCCGAGGCGCGACGCCGAGCGCACGTGAATGACGCTCGCGCTTGCGTCGAGACGCGCCTCGAAGTCGTCGACGTAGCGCATTTTCGCGGTGCGGAATTCGGCGTAGAGGTAATTGCCGTCCGCGCTGACGACCGTCACGCGATCTAGCGAATCGATGACGCCGCGCAGCTTCGCCCATGCCGCCGTTGGGTCGCCGGTGAACGGGATGGGTGCGATGTACGCGGGATGCGTTGAGTCGACGCCTTCGCTGACAACGCTGTTGGGCGTGCTTTTGGGTGCGCTGAGCTTGCCGTTCTTCACGCCGAGCGTTGACGGGCGGCCGCCGTACCACATTGAGTCTTCGCGATTCGTGAGGTTGACGAACAAAATCCATAGTGCGGACGCAGCGACGACGATGAGCAGTAGCAGCGCGAGTACGCGAAAAACAACGATCATGATTTCTCCTAGTGCGAGGCGACGGCAACTCGCCGCGCCGCGATGAGTCGATTGGCAAACTCAACAAAGCCAGCGCCGCATTCTCCACTGCACACGTAGGCCGGAGCAACCGGAATTTTCGCGAGCGCGGTGCGCACGTTGGCAACGCCCACTGAAATGGGAATGTCGGCGAACAACGAGGCGTCGTTCGGCGAATCACCGACGAAGGCGGCGCGCGCACGCACGTCTTCGCGCGACATCGCGAACGCGGTTTGCATCAGCGGATACACGCCATCGGCCTTCTCGTTGGCCGGAAAATACGCGTGGATGTGGATGCTGCTGACGGCCGTTAGGTAGCCCGCCGCGCGCATTTGCGCAACGACCGCTGCGACCGTTGCGTCATCCGCGCGCGGCACCTGCTCCGCGTAATCGATGGCGAGGTCCGTCAGGCGATACGGTTGATCCGCGCTGATTTTGAGCTGCGGATATGTGGCGGCGATGTTGGCGCCGAGTGTGCGCAACTTTTCGATGTACCCCGCGCCGCGATGTTCGTCGTGAATCACGCGTTGTTGCGCGAGCCCGTTTGCGTCTTTCCATGCAATGACACCACCGTTTTCGGTGACGCAGGCTTTGATCGGCCACGTCGAGAGCATCACGTTGCCCCAACCCGATGGCCTGCCCGTGACCGGCACAGCGGTGATGCCCGCGTCGCGCAGCGCGAACAGCGTGGCGTAGGTTT
>JAKPSO010000015.1 GCA_029571495.1 Pseudomonadota bacterium | reverse complement strand
TGCGGTCGCGTGATCAACCCGATGCTCGTAGACGAACAAATGCGCGGCGCTGTCGTGCAGGGCATTGGTGGCGCGCTGTACGAAGAATGTTTATATGACGAAGGTGGCATGCTGCAAAACGGCAACATGGCGGACTACTTAGTGCCGATGGCCGCCGAGATGCCGGACATTGACGTTGCGCACGTCGAGACGCCAACAAAATCGTCTGTCCTCGGCGCCAAAGGCGCGGGTGAAGCGGGCACCGCGGGTGCGCCGGCCGCGATCATGAATGCGATCAACGACGCGCTGCGGCCTTTCAACACCGCGGTGTATTCGCAGCCGATTACGCCCGAGAAAATCTTGCGGGCGCTGGGGACGATTTAAACAGAACTGCAAACAGCTTTTTGGCGCTATCGACCAATGGACGGTCGTTTGAGGCTAATAAGACTGAATATCGACTTGTACGAAATTTTTTCCGCAACGACCGTTCCACGGGCGTTAGCGTTCTATTTCGTGCAAAAGCTGTATCGCGCGTTACGCGACTAGTGCATCACGCCATTGCGGCCGATCACTGTCAAGTCAACGTAGCGACTGCCTTCGTGCGACCGATTGTTGTAACGCACCGTGAAGCCTCGGTTGTCGTACGGATTCATGGTTTCCAGCGCGCGAATCAGCGCAGGCGCTGTCGGCGCAGCGGACCCAGCTCGCTTGAGCCCTTCGACCAACACGGCGGCTTCCAAGTAGGCTTCAAGGCTGTAGAACGATGGTTCGCCGCGCTTAAGTGCCTCAAGATCGCGTAGGTAATCGCGAACCACCATCATCGACGCTCCCGTCGGAATCGGGGCGATCTGCGTCACGCCAAGGCCCTTCGCCGCACCTTCCGTTTGTTTCATCACAAGCGTCGTATCGACCGGAGAAAACGCGTACGTTGACACGCCGCGAATTTGTTTCCCCATTTCCTTCAAAACGGGAATGGCGGCATTCGAGAGCATCGCCAAAAACACCGCCTGCGGATTGCCTTTCTTGACTTGGTCGATCACCTGCACCGCGGTGTCTCCCGACGCCGAGACCTTGTATTCCGTGACCGTGGTGATCCCCGCGGAGGCGAGCGCCGCCACGAAGGTGTCACGCGTGGCTTGGCCGAACGGCAAGTCCTGCTGAATGATCGCAACCTGAGTCAAGCCCGTGAGCTTGAGGTGCGTCACGATAGATCTCGCTTCATCGGCATAGCTGGCGCGTACCGGGAAGATGTACGGGTTGTAGCTCGCGCGAAGCACCGCAGTGCCAGAGGTGAGGCCCACCGTCGGGATTTTGAGCTCTGTGATCACGGGAATCGCAGCGGCGATGTTGGGTACGCCGAAGAGGCCTAGGAAAGCCGTAGGACGATGTTGATCGGCGAGCTGCTTCAAATTCGCGACGGTCTTTGCCACGACGTACGCATCATCAAGCGTTTCGACGCGAAGCAATTGACCATTGACGCCGCCGTCGCGGTTGACACGCGCAATGAGCGCGTCCGCCCCGTCTTTTTTCGCGGTTCCGTAGGTTGCGAATGCCCCGGTCAGAGGTAGTGTGCGGCCAATCACGATTTCCGCGCTCGCGGCGATCGATCCGCAAGACAGCGTCAGCACCGCGGATGTCGCGGCAGCGGCAAAAACCCATCGCATTGTCGATTTTCTGTTGACGAAACGGCTCCAACCTGAAACTTGACTCATGCGATTTCCAAATAGTTGAGGGACGCTCTCATGCTAATGACATACGAATTTCGGAGCAATATTTTTCTGCGAGTGTTTCGAGACACGTAAGGCCGTCGAGCAAAGTGTTGCGCAGTTGCCAATCAACTCATTGCAATGGGTTTAGCGCTTGTCAAGCGGCGGTGTTCAGAAGTCGTTCCGCGCGAAGAAGATGCGCATCGTCCGTGCTGCCGAGTCCTAGAAACGTGCCAGCGCCATCGTAAAGGCGCAGAAGTGCCTGCAATGCGGGCATATCAGGCACGTGCAGCACCTTGCCCTGGCGAATTGAAATCGACTGCGTGTCGTCAAGCGTGACGGCGGGCAGGTCAGCGACGAGTTGATCTGTGGGGAGCAACCACGTCATACGTGTGGCGTCATCGGCGTCCATCCATTGCTGCAACGGACGTGCTTGCGACAGAGAGAATCCGCCGGTCAGCGTTCGCTGCAGCGAGCGCAGATGGCCCACGCTTCCGAGCGCGAGGGCGAGGTCAATCGCGAGCGTCCGTATGTACGTGCCCTTGCTACAACGCACGTTGACCGCTGCAGTCTGCGCGTCGGCATCAAACGCGAGCAAATGCAGTTCATAAATCTGCACGTTGCGCGGTGCGATTTCAACCGTTTGACCCGCGCGAGCGTACTCGTACGCGGCCTTACCCGCAATTTTGAGCGCTGAGTAAATCGGCGGAATCTGGACGATGGGGCCGCGAAACTTTTCTAGCGCTGCGGCTAGTGCATCTGCATCAACTTTGACGTCGCTGCGCGCAGAAACCTCGCCCTCCGCATCGCCCGTGGTCGTGGCGACGCCAAACTGAATCGTTGCGCGATAGCCCTTGTCGGAATCCAGCAAACGTTGCGCGTACTTCGTCGACTCGCCAATGCAAATAGGCAGCAGGCCCGTTGCGAGCGGGTCCAACGTGCCGGTGTGGCCCGCCTTAGTCACACCCGCGGCTTTGAATGCACGCCGAAGCCTTGAAACCACCGAAAAGGAAGACATACCCGCCGGTTTATCGACGAGCGCGACGCCGTGCAAGTTCATCGAACTATTTGTTGCCGTCTTCTGAGACGACCGCGACTGCATCCGGCGCGATGACGCGCGCATCGTCGGCGCGGGCGCTATCAATCAACGCGGACAAACGCGTACCCTCTTCAAACGTCTTGTCGTATTCGAAGCGCAACTGCGGTGCTTTGAAAATCGAGAGCCGTTCCGCAATGCCGTGTCGCAAGAAGCCGTTAACGCTCTTGAAACCTGCGTCGGCCTCGGCCTGGCCGGCGTAACCGTCATGGCGCACGTAGCGCACCATCGCGTGCGAAAGGTCGGACGTCACTTCCACTTGCGTGATGGTGACGCCTTTGACACGCGGGTCTTTGACTTCAGTGGCGAGCATCTGAGCAAGTTCGCGCTGAACTTGCTCAGAGATGCGCAGTGCGCGTGGCTTGAGCCCTTGTTTCATCGGGGTTACAGCGTACGCGAGACTTCAACGATTTCGTAAATCTCCAAGCGGTCGCCCTCTTGAATCTCGTTGTAGTTCTTGAGAGAAAGGCCGCATTCGTAGCCCTCTTTGACTTCTTTGACGTCGTCTTTGAAGCGCTTGAGCGAGTCGAGCTCGCCACTCCACGCGACCACGTTGTCGCGAAGTAGTCGCACCAGCGAATTGCGCTTGACGACACCTTCGAGCACGTAACAACCCGCAATGGCACCGATTTTGGATATGCGGAAGACTTGCCGAATTTCGACCAGACCCAGTGTGCTCTCTTTTTGCTCGGGCGCAAGCATGCCCGACAAAGCGTTTTTCACGTCATCGACAGCTTCGTAAATGATGTCGTAGTAGCGAATTTGTACGCCTTCATTTTCGGAGAGCTTGCGTGCAGTCGCGTCGGCGCGGACGTTGAAGCCAATGATGATCGCCTTCGACGCCGCCGCGAGATTGACGTCGCTCTCGGTGATCGCACCGACCGCGCTGTGCACTACTTGAACGCGCACTTCTTCGGTAGAAAGCTTCGCCAACGCGTGCGCCAAGCCTTCGTACGAGCCTTGAACGTCTGCTTTAATGATGAGCGGCAACAACTTCGCGGTTGCTTCACCCATATTCGCAAACGCGTTTTCAAGCTTGGCGGCCTGCTGCTTGGCAAGTTTCACGTCACGGTATTTGCCTTGGCGGAAAAGCGCAATTTCGCGCGCTTTACGCTCGTCGCCGAGCACAAGCAAGTCATCGCCTGCGCCCGGAACATCCGATAAGCCTTGGATCTCGACCGGAATAGCCGGGCCAGCTGACGTAACCGTCTTGCCGTCCTCGTCGTTCATCGCACGAACACGGCCAAACACCGAGCCCGCAAGCACCATGTCGCCTCGCTTCAAGGTGCCGCTCGTGACCAACACGGTCGCGACTGGACCACGACCTTTGTCAAGGCGCGCCTCGATGACGAGACCGCGCGCTGGCGCGTCTACTGGGGCTTTAAGTTCAAGAACTTCTGCTTGCAACAAAATAGTTTCGAGCAAAGAATCGATGCCCTGCCCCGTCAACGCTGACACCGGAACGAAGATCGCGTCGCCGCCGTACTCTTCCGGCACCACGCCTTCGGTTACCAACTCTTGCTTCACGCGTTCGAGATTGGCGCCCGGCTTGTCGATCTTGTTCACCGCAACGATGACCGGCACGTTAGCCGCCTTCGCGTGCGCAATGGCTTCTTTGGTCTGTGGCATCACACCGTCGTCGGCGGCGACGACAAGAATCACGATGTCCGTGACCTTCGCGCCGCGGGCACGCATCGCAGTGAAGGCCTCGTGACCTGGCGTGTCGAGGAATGTGATCACGCCGCGCGGCGTGGTCACGTGGTACGCGCCAATGTGCTGCGTAATGCCACCCGCTTCGCCACTGGCAACGCGCGCGCTTCGAATCTTATCGAGCAGCGATGTCTTGCCGTGGTCGACGTGGCCCATGATGGTTACGACCGGCGGACGCGTTACCGCGTTTACATCAGCGTCACCGGCCGCCTCCGTGAGCGCTGCATCGGGATCATCGTCCTTGGCAGCGATAGCCACACGCCCCATCTCCTCAACGAGGATCATCGCGGTGTCGCGATCGAGCACTTGGTTGATGGTGACCATTTGGCCCATCTTCATCATGCTCTTAATAAGTTCCGCAGCCTTAATCGACATCTTGTGAGCGAGTTCACCCACAGTGATCGTTTCCGGCACGATGATCTCGCGCGGTGTTGCGTCCGGTTGTTCCACCACTGGGCCACGCGGCGCTTCTCCGCCACGTTGTTTTCCGCCTTTGCCACGGGCGCCGGACTTCCAGCCATCTTTCGACGCAACTGCGTCGGGAGCACCGCCATCGCGCGACTTCATAACCTTCTTGCGAGCGGCATCTTCTTGCCACGCTGGTGCTTTCTTGTCACCTGGCTTCGCGCCAACGCGCGCGCCTGCCGCTGGGGCGTCTTTGGCCCCAGGCTTCGCCGTACCCGGCTTCGTCGGACGATGCAGCGTGTTCTCGGTCGATTTTGGCTTGGGCGGCAACGGCGTCATGTCAACGCGTTCGCCGATGCGGGGACGATTGGCGGCCGGCGGCGTTTCAGCTGCGCTCACATTGGCTGCTGCTGACGTGGGTTTGGATGCTTCCACGGGCTCGGCGGCAGGTTCGACAGCGACCGGTTTCGGCTTTACCACCATCGCGACAGGTTCGCCGACAACTGGTTTTCGAGTCGCAACTTTGGGCTTGTCAGCCGCGGCCCCTTCACTCGTGGTCGCGGTCGCGTCGCTCGTGACCGCTGTCGAAGCCTCCTGCGGTGCGGCGGCGACAGCATCAGCGGGTGCGTCTGTGTTCGGCGCGGATTTAGCCAGCTTCTTGGCTTGCTCTTCTTCTTGCAGTGCCCTCAACGTTGCGCTACGCGCTTCTTCGGCTTCGCGTGCTGCGATTTCTTCGGCAGACAATACGCTCGTTGCGACAGTCGCAGTAGGCACCGCGGGGGCCTGAGCAGGCGACGGCGTGGGTGTGGCTGGGGCTTCGGCGGATCTTGTGACCAAGACACGTTTTTTTCGCACTTCTACCTGCACCGTGCGAGACTTGCCAGAGGCGTCGGCAGTTCGCAGTTCACTGGTCGATTTGCGTACTAGCGTGATGCGCTTGGACGCACCGTCGTCGGACGCGCCATGTTGTTTCCGTAGATAGTCAAGCAACTTGCCCTTGTCAGACGCTGACAACGCAGCATCTGCGGCAGTTGCAGTTACACCGGCCGCAGCAAGCTGCTTCAGCAGCGCTTCCGGCGTTAGATTCAATTCACCGGCAAAGTCAGTAACAGTCGTTTTTGTGATGCTCAAGCGGCCTCCTCGTGTTACTGCGCTGCCGCGAACCAAGATTCGCGAGCACGGGCAATCAGTTGTGTAGCAGCTTTGACGTCGGCGCGGCCCATTTGCTGGCGCTCCTCATCCGTCAAGTCGGCAAAATCGTTGTCGATCAGCGCTTTCGCGCGCGCCTCTGGCAGCACACGAATCGCGCAAAGCTCATCAGAAGCGAGATCACCCAACGCGTCACGCGTGGTGATGCCAAAGCGAGAGAGCTTCATGAGCAACTCTGTGTCTACGCCTTCGAGCGTTTTCAAATCGTCCGACGCGTTTTCGAGCACTTCTTCTTTCGCAATTTCGTCGGTCAACGCGGCATTGCGAGCACGTGTGCGCAATTCCTGCACGGTGTCCTCGTCGAACGCCTCAATAGCTTGTAGTTCAGCGACAGGCACGTACGCCACTTCTTCAACTGTCGAGAAGCCCTCGTCAACGAGAATCTGTGCCACCTCTTCGTCAACGTCCATCTTCTCCATGAAAGCGTCACGAAGGCGAATCGACTCTGCTTCAGCTTTGCTTGCGGACTGCTCTTCGCTCATCAAGTTGAGCTGCCATCCGGTCAATTCAGACGCGAGTCGAACGTTCTGTCCGCCCTTGCCGATGGCGAGCGCAAGGTTGTCCTCGTTCACAACGACGTCCATTGCGTGACGTTCCTCATCAACCACAATGCTCGTGATTTGCGCCGGTGCCAATGCATTGATCACGAATTGCGCAGTGTCTTCGGCATACAAAATGATGTCGATGCGCTCACCGGCGAGCTCGTTAGTGACCGAATTGACCCGTGAACCCCGCATGCCGATACACGTCCCTTGCGGATCAAGACGAGGATCATTCGATTTGACCGCGATTTTTGCGCGCAACCCGGGGTCACGTGCAACAGCTTTGATTTCAATTACGCCTTCTTCGATTTCTGGCACCTCAAGTTCGAAGAGCGCGGAAACAAACTGAGGTGCAGTGCGCGAAAGGATGAGCTGCGGCCCACGCGCCTGACGATCGATGCGCAAAACGTAGGCACGAACACGGTCGCCCACGCGAAAATTCTCTTTCGAGATTAGTTGATCGCGCGGGATGACGCCTTCAACGCGACCCGATTCAACAATGATGTTTCCACGATCAATTCGACGCACCGTGCCGTTAATGAGTTGATCATTTCGATCAAGGAACTCCTCAAGGACTTGC
>JAKPSO010000014.1 GCA_029571495.1 Pseudomonadota bacterium | reverse complement strand
TTCAGGGCGCTGCCACGCTCGATGGTTTTTTGCGCTGGACTGAAATGCCGTTGGTCAAGTTTGCGGAGTGGGGCCTAGTGATATTGCTGACGGCACATGCGGCGGGCGGTGTGCGCTTGTTGGTCATCGAGTTTGGGCGCTGGCACGGATCGCGCAAACGCTGGATCGGAGCGGCGTTGGCCGCGTGTATTCTGGTCGGTGTGTTGCTCGGCGCGATCTTGACCGCGTGACGATCGGCGTCGTGTTCGCACCGCCGCCATCCGTTTAGGGTCGCAGACGCGTCGGCGGGGTCACAGCAACGGCAAGTAGGCCCTGTGTTGAATTTGTAAAGGAGTACTGACAAATGTTGTACAGACAAAAGTGGTTGGCGTTGTGTTCGGCGATGACTGCGGGTCTCTTTGCTCTCGTGTCGGGCACGCCCGCGCTAGCGCAAAGCGCACCGTGGCCGAACAAGCCCGTGCGGATCGTCGTGCCGTTTCCGGCCGGTGGCCCCACCGACGTCGTGGCGCGGCTCCTTGGGCAACGATTGCAGGAAGCCTGGGGCCAGAGCGTGCTCGTCGAAAACAAGACTGGTGCAGGCGGCAACATCGGAGCGACAGAAGTCGCGAAGGCCGCCAACGACGGCTACACACTGGTCATGGCATCGGGTTCAATCGTGACGGTAAACCCGCACATCTACGCAAAGATGCCGTTCGACGCCACGAAGGACTTCGCGCCGATTACCAACGTCGCACAGGGCCCCATGGTGATCGTAGTCGGACCGAACGTAGCGGCGAAAAACATCGCCGAATTCATCGCCATGGCCAAGGCAAAACCGGGCCAAATGAATTTCGGATCGGCGGGCATCGGCAGTCAAGTGCACATGGCGGGGGAAAACTTTCTCTACAGCGCTGGGATTGATCTCAAGCACGTTCCGTACAAGGGTGAGTCCCTTGCACTCACTGACGTTGCAGGTGGCAGCGTGGAGATGGTGCCCGGCAACTTGGCCGCGATGCTACCGTTCATCAAATCCGGAAAAGTAAAGGCGCTAGGCGTGACGAGCGCCGAGCGCAGTCCGGCAGCCCCGGACATTCCGACCGTCGCCGAATCGGGTCTGCCCGGTTTCGTCAACGTCGGTTGGTTCGGCCTGCTCGCGCCAGCGGGCACGGCCAAGGAAATCATCGACAAAGTGCAGCGTGACACGGCGGCGATCCTGGCAACGGATGACACCAAGCAACGCCTGCTCGCGGTCGGGATGACGCCCGTGGGCAACACGCCCGCACGGTTTGCCGAGGCGATTCGTGCTGAGAGCGCAAGCTGGGCCAAAGTGGTTCGCGAACGCAAAATTCAACCGCAATAGTTCGGCCAATGAAATTACGAACTGACGTTGTCGAAGAAGCCGCCAAAGCGCTCTACATCCAAGCATTGAAGGCCCTGCCGCCGGACATCAAAGCGGGCTTCCAGCGGTTGCAAGCGACGGAAACCGATGCCACCGCGAAGTCGATGCTCAGCACGATGGTGACCAACATCCGCGTGGCGGAAGACACACAGAATCTGCTGTGTCAGGACACGGGCATTCCGATCTACAACGTGACGATTGGTTCTGGCGTTGAGTTCGATGGCGCTGCGCTCAAGGCGGCGCTCGTGCGCGGCTGTACGCGCGCGACGCAAGAGCACCCATTGCGATCGTCCGTGGTGCACCCACTGACTCGAAAGAACCAGCACACCAGCTGCGGCGAAGGCGTACCAGTCATTCACGTTGACTTCAATGACGCGATGGACACCGTAGAAATTGAAATGATTCCGAAGGGGAGCGGCTCCGAAAACAACTCGTTTCTACGCATGGCAATTCCAGCCGAAGGCATCGATGCCATCAAACGTTTCGTGGTTGACTGCGTCATCGCAGCGGGCGGGAAGACCTGCCCACCCACCATCGTGGGCGTTGGTGTCGGCGGAACGTCTGACTTGTGCGTGCATTTGGCGAA
>JAKPSO010000007.1 GCA_029571495.1 Pseudomonadota bacterium | reverse complement strand
CGAATCGCCCGCCACGATGCCGCCCGGAGGATGCACGATCACGCCGTGGCAAATGTCTTCGCCTTCAGGGTAGAGCGGCGTCAGGATGCGTAGCGGGCCAAAGTGTCTTCGCTCCGCCATAACGGTGCGCTGCGTCTTGTTTTCATCGCGACGTTCGAAGCCGAGTTGAAGTCGTGCGGACCAGCCGGTCACATCGACATTGTGAAGCGGAAGCTGCGAGGCTCGATGCACCTCATCGCTCGGCCTGAGCCCGTCGAAGGCCACGTCGAATTTGCTTGGTGTCATAAATAATCGCCACGTAGCGCTTCGACGGGCTCAGCGCGAACGGGCCACGTTGGTTGTTTCCCGAAAGCGATCAAACGACTCTCCGCGTCAGCACGAGCATCGCGACAACGCCCGCGACAAGTCCCCAGAACGCGCTTCCTATGCCGACGAGCGAGACGCCGGACGCTGTCACCAGAAACGTAATGATCGCGGCCTCGCGGTTAGCCTCCTCGCGAAGCGCACCGGCCAACCCATTCGCAATCGTGCTCATCAGCGCAAGGCCCGCCAAGGCAACAATCAACTCACGCGGAAACGCCGCGAAGAGACCGCCGACGACCGCGCCGAAGAGACCAATTAATCCATAGAAAACACCGGCCATCACGGCTGCCGTATAGCGCTTGTCCTTGTCTTCGTGCGCCTCGTGGCCCATGGCGATGGCCGCAGTGATCGCTGCGAAGTTGAGCGCGAAAGCCCCAAACGGCGCAAGCAACAAATTGATGATGCCCGTAGTCGTGATTACAGGCGACACCGGTGTGTCGTATCCCGCCGCGCGCATCACAGCCACGCCCGGCATGTTTTGTGACGCCATTGTCACCAAGAAGAGCGGCAGCCCAAGCCCGATGATGGCCGACAACGAAAACACCGGCGTCACCCACACCGGACTTGCCCACTCGACGCTCACCGCGGACCATTTGAGCGAACCCGCGAACGCCGCCATCGTCACGCCGACCGCGAGCACGCCGACCACGCCATAGCGCGGCCAGAAACGGCGCCCCAAGAGATGCGCAGCGAACATCGCGATCACGAGTAGCGGCGCTGTCTTGATCGAGCTAAACGTCTCCAGGCCGAATCGCAACAAAACGCCCGCTAGCATTGCTGAGGCAATTGCCATCGGGATGCGATTCATCAAGCGCTCAAATGCCCTCGTCGCACCGGCCACGATGATGAGCACGGCGCAGACGACGAATGCGCCAATGGCTTCGCGCATTGTTATCCCCGTCGCGCTGGTGGCGATGAGCGCTGCGCCGGGCGTTGACCACGCAGCGACGACGGGCTTCTTGTAGATGAGCGACGGGATGATGCAGGCCAGTCCCATGCCGATACCCAGCGCCCACATCCAGGAGTTAACTTGCGCCTGCGTCGCGCCAAGGCTGAGCGCCGCCTGAAACACCAACGCCCCGGTGCTGGTGAACCCCACCAACACAACAACGAAGCCGGTGACAACAGCTGAGAGGGACAGATCGCGAAAGAAGTGCATGCAAAGCGCGGAAGATATTTGTCACTCATTGTTGCAGAGCAGCGCTCTGCGGATGCGCCGTTACACAGATGACCCGGCGCTAGCCCTTGTTGCGGTGATATGTAAGCGCCATTTCAACGCAGATGCGCAGCGCAGGCAACGGTATCTCGGCG
>JAKPSO010000984.1 GCA_029571495.1 Pseudomonadota bacterium | reverse complement strand
CGCTCACTGCAAAACCCGGACACGCTTCCGTCGGCGCGCGTGCTCGCATCGGTGACCAATGACTACGACAAATCATTTGTCGGTTTCATCCGTGCGCAATCAGCGAAGACGCGCGAAGCGTTGCTTGCGTTGCCGTTCAGCAGCGAGCAACAAACGCGCTACGAGCAGATGACTGCGGCGTCCGTTGCGGAACAAAAAGAAATCGAAGCCAACGACACGATGCCGTTCGAGATCTATCGACAGCAATATGTGTCGGCGGCGCGGCTGAATGTTTAATACTTAGTGCTAGCAACGCCACAACTGCGCAGGGCAATTGTAGGCGCGGACTTGGCCGCGCATGGTCTGCCCGTTGAGGGCGGCCAAAGTCCGCGCCTACATCAATCTTCGATGCTCAAGCACGGCGTAGGCCTGCCGCCGCGCTAGACTCTCACAAACATTACTCCCGGAACACTCCATGGAACGCCGTCCGCTTTTTCACGCTAATCTCAACGTCTCGGTCATCGGTCTGGGCACCATGACGTGGGGCGAGCAAAACACCGAAGCCGAAGCGCACGCGCAGCTCGAATGGGCGATGCAGCACGGCATCAATTTCGTCGACACTGCTGAGATGTACCCGGTGCCGCCCGGGCCGGAAACAGCGCTGCGTACCGAAACGATTCTCGGCAACTGGGTAGGTAAACCCGGCAACCGCGACAAGATCGTGCTGGCCACGAAGATCGCCGGACCCGGCCGCCGCGATTGGACTCGAAATGGCGCGACTTCCGTGTCGAAGGCCAACATCATCGACGCCTGCGAAGGATCGCTCCGTCGACTGCAAACGGATCACATCGACCTCTATCAAATTCATTGGCCGGATCGCAACGTCGCCGCGTTCGGCACGTGGCAATTCGACAGCGGCAAAGAGCGCGACACCGTGCCGATCATCGAGCAGGTCGATGCGATGAACACGTTGATCAAAGCCGGCAAGATTCGCGGCTACGGACTCTCCAATGAAATGGCGTGGGGCACCACGATGTTCTGTCGCGCGGCTGAGCAACTCGGCGCACCAAAGCCAGCGTCGATTCAGAACCCGTATTGCATGCTGAACCGTTCCTTCGAGGGCGACCTTGCAGAGGTGAGCTACCGTGAGCAAGTGCCGCTCTTGGCGTACAGTCCGCTCGGCATGGGCATGCTCACAGGCAAGTACTTGAACGGCGCGATGCCCGTGGGTTCACGCTTTCAGAAATTTGGCAACAAAATGGGCATGCGCTACGTGCGCCCGCTCGCGATGATCGCGACCGAGGAATACGCCAAGCTCGCGAAAAAGTTTGGCCTGTCGATTCTCGAGCTCGCACTCGCGTTCGTCGTCAACAAGTGGTTCGTCGGCAGCGCCCTAATCGGCGCAACGAAGATCGAACATTTGCAACAGATTTACAACGCGTACACAAAGCCGTTGCCAGCGGAAATGCTGCCGGAAATTGAAGCGATCAGCGCGCGGTATTTGCATCCGGCGGCTTAGGCAAAACTGCCGTTCGCCCTGAGCTTGTCGAAGGGTTTGATTGAATGATGTAGTTCGTTTGCCACGGCTTTGTTTCGCCTTTCGGCGAGTTACTTTTTGCGCCGCCAAAAAGTACCCAAAAAGCTCGCCCCGGCACCCCGCTTGTTTCCTCCGGTGCTCGCAACGGGCGGGCGACACTGGACATCGCACGGACGCGACGCTAACGCGTCGGTAAGTGCGATGCAGTGCCGCTTGGACCGCCCGTTGCTCCGCTCCTCGGCGCGGGGTGACGGGGCGTTAACTTCAAATAATGATCGCTTCGCGATTGGGTTTACCGTAGCCCGGATGCGAGCATCCGAGCTACGGCTGCAACGCTAAACAATGTGTTCACTCATGAATGATTGGACAAACAACAACATCATTTGAACTTGTTCCTTGGTGTATTCCCCGTACTCGCCGTGCGCTGCTTTATTCCTGATATGGGCCCAGGATGTAATTTGCTTCTGAACCAACTTAGAGTAAACGTCCTGTTTCGCAAGCTCTACATTTAAGGGATCAATCGTCATGGGCTTGCCACTTGACTGCGTCAAGCTAATACCATTCACGTCGGCAAGTTTTCTGAGGCCGTTTTCTAGGACGCTGCCAATGATTACTGCCGCGGCGTCTTTGTAATCCGCTTCAAGCAAATGCTCGCCCATTTCTAGAAAATCGGCGAAGACGTCGGCCTGTACAAGAGACTTAAAGTTGACCAACAGGTCTCGGTCGAGGTCGTGTTTTACCGCTTTCGCCACTCCCACCAACTGAGAAAAATGGGCGTTCCACTCACTGTGCAGGCTGTAAAAATTGTTTGTCGCGAGTGCCGACGAGTACGACTCGAAATGCTGGCTTTTTTCGCCGTATAGTTTGCGAATCAACTGTCCAAGTCGTGTGACCCATGCGGTGGTCGTTGCTAGCTGCTCGCCCTCAATTCGGTCCGGTGAAGACTGGATCCTCCGAAGCAACGAACCGCCCACATCAAGCAAATCGTTCACTTCAGTTCCTACTCTAGTGTCAAGCGTAGTCATGGCAGGGTTATCGAAATCGGAAAATTGTGATTGTGAACTAAATGTCGCGACGTAAGCACAAGAAGTGAGCGCACGCTTAGTAGCGTAGCCCGGACGCTCGCATCCGGGCCACCGTAGACAAATCGCGAAGCGATCATTATTTGCCTTTGACGCCCCGTCACCCCGCGCGGAGAGGAGCAACGGGCGGTCCAAGCGGCACTGCATCGCACTTACCGACGCGTTAGCGTCGCGTCCGTGCGATGTCCAGTGTCGCCCGCCCGTTGCGAGCACCGCAGGGAACAAGCGGGGTGCCGGGGCTAGCCTTTTTGGTTACT
>JAKPSO010000977.1 GCA_029571495.1 Pseudomonadota bacterium | reverse complement strand
AGGAAACCAGACCAACATGGTGACGGGTGATCGCACCGCAATTTTGATGGGAAGCGACAACTACGTCACGACCGGCAAGACGTCCATGATGGCCATGGAAGGGTATTCGGTTACCACGCCACAGAAATACGCCGAGACGTGTCTCCAGCGTTCAGCGATGGTGATGGCGACTGATGAAACCACTGTTATCGCCTCGCAGACCGATAACATTGGCGTGTCTCGCTCTGCCTCAATCGGCGCGTCGGACTCAACGACCGTCGGTGGCGCGCACTCCCTCACCGTTGGAGCGGCGAGTACTGTGACGGCAGCAGGTGCTATTAGCATGACAGCGGGCGCAGCGTTTAGCGTGACCGGCGGCGCTGTGGTCACCATTACCGCCGGTGGCGCGGTAACCATTACCGGCGGCGGTGTCGTGACCATCACAGCGCCTATGATCGCTCTGGCAACGGCGGCGGTTGTTTCCAGCGGACCGGTTATTGCGACGAGTATCGTTTCACCGCTGTACTCGCCCGGCGTCGGCAACATGGTTTGATGCCACGCTAATGAGTACTGATTCGTCGGCGGCACCATCCGCGCTTCCAAAGATCGAGCCATGGTCTATAGACCAGTTGCGCACGGGTCTGTTATCGGGCGAACACAATCAACGCATCGAAGCACTCGCGATGTCGGTTCAGCCCGACGCGCCCGTCGACGAAATCGTTGCGGAGCTCGCGAAGTGCGTTGACGCCTGTCGAACCGATCCGATCGCGTTGCAGGTAGCAGCGGTTGCGCTCGGCAGTGCCAAGCACGCCTCCGTGAAGCCGGCCGCGGCAAATGCGCTCGCGAGCTTGGCGACGCCGGAGAACGCGCTGGCCGTACGGATTTTCGCTGCGCATGGGTTCGCACAATTAGCGGTGGTACCGCCCGTCGCTTGGCCTGCGTTGTGTCAGATGCTCTTGAACGAGGACACCACGCTGCGACAAGTCGCGCTTCGTGCGGCGACGCCGCATGCAACGCACGGGGCGTCCGCCATTGCTGCTGCGATCGCAGCAACGAAGCCTGACAAGTGGACAACTGAAGCGCTCGCTGCGCTGGCGCTGAGCGCTGGATCGTCCGCGGACGGCATGCAGCGCGTGGAGCAATACGTTTTGCGCTCCCTGCAGGGACAGGTGCTGATGCCGACCGGTATTGCAGGCTATTCCGCACTGGCTCGTCTGAATCCGTCTGGCGTGGCGCCACAGGCGCTTGCGAAGATCGCGATGGCAGAAGATAAAGCCACTGCGATGGCGGCCATTTTGGCTTTGGTGCAGTTAGGCGAAGGCGCACGATCAGCGATCCCTGGCCTCGTACAGGCGCTTGGACAAACCGAAGAGCCTGAGCGCGAGGAGGCGCTGTGTCGAGCGCTTGTTGCGTTGCGGGCAGCTGCTGACGACATTGCACTCCCGCGCACTCTGCAGCGTATTGAGCATGGCCCTGATCGCGTTGTAGCGGCGCATGCGCTGTTATTGTCGTTGCATGCGAAAGCGTTTGCACGGACAGCGTCGGTTGTCGCGGTGCGGCATTCGAAGTCGTCTGTTGCTTTGCAAAGTGTGCTCAACGAGCTTCACTTTCAGCTCGCGGGGACGCGTCTAACCGAACCCTCGCAGGTTGCTCCTGCACCTGTCAATTCATAATTTTTCGGAGCGCCCCTATGGCCGATCCTACCGATAAGCTAGCCAAGACGATTGAAGACACGAAAGCGTTCGTCGACAAGGCCAATGAAAAGATGGACACGGCGAAGCAGTTGTTGGACGACAACACAAAGCTGGTCAATCAAGCGCTCGCCGACTATGAAGAGATAAAGGCACTCTTGGAGCAAGCCAAGACCGACCTGGCTGAAGCATTGAAGGCGTTTGGTGATGGCGTAAAGGCCGCTGGCGAAGGCAATCTTCCGGGCCTAGTCGCCACGGTCGCGCAAAATGTCCCGAAAATCATCGATGCCGTATCGCGTTACACCAAGGTCGTGGCGGACTTGAAAGAAAAAGTCGAGAATTACAAGAAGGCTGTCGAGAAGAATATCGAAGTCGTGAAGTCGTTTTAGCTTGATCGGGGATTGGTAGATGGGTGATCGAAGTCGCGTCGTTTGGTCGGAGGGCATGTTCCTTCGGCCGCAGCACTTTCAACAGGCTGAGCGCCACCGTGAGTTCTCCGTGCACCTTCGCGCCCTTGGCGGTGAAGGACATTTCTGGGGATTCACGAGCCTCGTGTTGGACCCAACATCCTTGGCCATTGGCAAGGTAGCGATCGCTCGAGCGAGTGGCGTGCTTCCCGACGGCACGCCATTTTCGTTTCCCGATCCGCATGATCCGCCGAAAGCCATCGATATCTCGGAGACGCTGAAGGGTAAGCGCATCTTTTTGTGCCTGCCGGTATTCCGAACCGGCAGCGAAGAAGTGTCTTTCGACGACGACGCGCGCTCGCTTGCTCGCTACAGCGTGAAAGAAGAGGACACACCCGATCAAAACTCCGTAGGTGGCGAACCGGCTCCGATTCAAACCGCGCAGCTTCGCTTGCGCCTTCTGCCGGAAGACGAAGTACCGGAAGGATGGATGACCATCGGCGTCTGCCAAGTGATCGAGCGGCGCAATGATCTATCCGTTGCACTCGGAGACTCCTTCATCCCTACGCTCGTGTTTGCGCATGAGAGCAGCGTGTTGTCGGGGTTTCTGCGCGAGCTAGCGGGCCTGCTGCGGCACCGTGGTGAGGCGCTCGCCGCGCGACTGTCGTCGCCTGGCAAGGGAGGCGTTTCGGAAGTCGCAGATTTCCTCATGCTGCAACTTGTCAATCGCTTTGAGCCTCTTATTACGCATTTGTCGCAGCTCCGCACGTTGCACCCTGAGCGCCTCTATGCCGAGCTGCTTGCGCTAGCGGGTGACTTCACGACGTTTACGCGCGATACGCGGCGTCCAAGTGACTACCCGACCTATAACCACGACGATTTGGCTGGGTGCTTCACGCTGCTCATGCAGGACATCCGCCGTTCGCTCTCGATGGTCTTGGAGCAAAACGCCTTCCAAATCGAACTGTTGGAGCGCGCCTACGGTGTGCGCGTCGCCGTCATCGCCGACAAGGAACTCATCAAGAGCGCGGTGTTCGTGCTCGCGGTGGCTTCCGATTCGCCTGGCGAGCAAGTTCGTAAGCTTTTCCCAACGCAAGTCAAAATCGGCCCCGTTGAGAAGATTCGCGACTTGGTCAACCTGCACCTACCGGGTGTTGGCCTGCGTCCGTTGCCCGTCGCACCGAGACAGATTCCGTACCACGCAGGCAACAACTACTTCGAACTCGATACCTCAAGCGAATTCTGGCGCGGCCTCGAACGTTCTGGTGGTTTAGCGATGCACATCGCTGGCGACTGGCCGGGCTTGAAGCTTGAATTCTGGGCGATTCGCGCATGACCACTCCGTCAAACCTCGATCCCTTCGCAATACTCACGGCGACGCCCGGTGCGGTGCCTATCGGCATGGCGGCGAACAACCCGCCGCCAACGCCGGAACCTGCAGCAGGCCCCGGTGAGCCACAGGTCGCGCCTGACCTGCCGGAGGTCCTGAGCGGCGCCAATCCGTTGGCGCTCGCGGCCAATCCGCTGCTAAATCTCATTCCGCAAATTCGCGTCACGCCGCATCATCCGGACCCGACGCAGTTGCAGAAGTACTTGGTTGACCAAGTACAGTTGTTTGACCGACGTGCCAAGGAAGCGCAGGTACCGCCGGAAACCATCATCGCTGCGCGCTACGCCTTGTGCACCGCGCTCGATGAGACCGCAGCAAAGACGCCATGGGGCGGCGGTGGTCAATGGTCGCGCCATTCCTTGCTGGTGACGTTTCACAATGAAACATGGGGCGGCGAGAAGTTCTTTCAGGTCTTGGCGCGACTCGTGCAAGATCCCAAGAAGCACATCGACTTGATCGAGTTGATGGCAGTGTGTATTGCGCTCGGCTTCGAAGGTCGTTTTGGCGTTGTCGACAACGGCCGCACGCAGCTCGATACGCTTCGTCGGCGTTTGGTTGAGATCATCCACGGCGCGCGCGGCGAGCATCTCAAAGCGCTCTCCGAGCACTGGCGCGGTGCAGAGTCGGATGGCAAATCGCGCTGGGGATTCCTGCCGCTGTGGATCACCGTGGGTGCAACACTCGCGCTGCTCACGGGCATCTTCTTGTTGTATTACTTCCTCATCGCCGACAAATCGACCGGCGTGTTCAGTGCGATTAACTCCATTCGTCCACCGAAAGCCCAGCAACTCAAGCCGCAGCCTGCACCGGTTGCACGCCTTGCGAAATTCTTGGAGCCAGAGATTCGCGAAGGCCTCGTTA
>JAKPSO010000185.1 GCA_029571495.1 Pseudomonadota bacterium | reverse complement strand
GCGACAGTTGGAACAAGAACGTCGGGTGGCGTCTGGACTATCAAATCGCGACGCCCGGCATCGCGGCGACCGCGAAGAGCGCGGCAGTTTATTTAGATGAGCGCTTTTCGGACCACGCGCCGCTAATCATCGACTACCGTTTTTCAGTCTAGCTGCTGGAGCGTCGCGTGGCGATCCAGCTCCGCGCGTGTTGCGCAAGCGCGCGTCGCATTCGTCGTTCATCCCGCGATTCCGGCGCTTTGTCGCAGCGAAGTGTGCAGTTGCTTCAACTTCGTAGCAATCAATTTATAGTCACGGGTCAAACACATTTTTGGCGTGTACAGCTTTTCTAGCTCAGCCGCAAACGAGCGTTGTTTCTGACGTAATTTTCTGCAAAGTCGACTTTCAAGAAAATCCCGCCAGAAGGATTGCCTAGCGGCCGGAGGACGGACAAAGCTGATACGTGCTCATAAAGGAATTTTCATGGAATTTCGTCTTCGTTCACTGGCGCTCGCCATGCTCGCTATCGGCGTGACCGCCGGTCTCTCCGCTTGCGCCACCGTCGCGGCGCCCGCCGAGGCAACTGCACCGGCCGCATCGTCCACCGGCCCCGCGCAGGCCGCCGCTGCAGCAGTGGCCGCAGCGACCAAACCCGCGGCTCCAAGCGCTGCTCCCACAGCGAGCTCGGCGGGCGCACCCGGCGCGACGCCACCGGCTAAGCCATTTGCAGAAGTGATCAAAGGCGCGACTGAAGAGGCCGGCTTTTTCACGACGTGGCGCAAGGACGACAAAGTTTGGATTGAGATCCCCGAAGCGATGTGGGACCGGCCCTTCTTCTTTTCGGTGAACGTGACGCACAACATCGGCGATGCTGGTTTGTACGGCAATCAAATGGGTGGTTTTCTGGCCGCTGGTCGCGGGCAGTTTTTCGCGAGCTTCAAAAAATTCGGCCCGAACGGCGTGCAGCTCATCGCGCGAAACGTGGCCTATACCGCCGCTAACGACGCACCGATTCGCCACGCCGTTGCCCGCTCGTTTTCCGATAGCTTGATTTCGAGTGCGCCGATCGTGAGCGCACCTCATCCTGATAAGAAGAGCGTGCTCGTCGAAGCGAACGCGTTGTTTGTTAACGACTTCCCGATGGCGGCACAGCAACTCGAGCAAACGTTCCGGCAACCCTACTCGTTCGACGCAAAGAATTCGAGCATCGAACGTGTCAAAAACAGTGAAACGGAAACGGGCTTCGCTGTGCGCGGCCACTACCAACTCAACCGTATTTCGCTGCCGCCGCCCATTCCTAATCCATCTGCGCCGCCGTCGCGTTTCCCCTCGACGTTGCCCGATGTGCGCTCGCTTTTCATGGGCTACTACTACGGCTTCTCGAAACTGCCCGCACAGCCGATGCGCCCGCGTGAAGCAGACCCACGTGTGGGCTACTTCACCACCAACGTCAATGACTTCACCGACCCCGATAAACGCGAGCAGAAGGCGCGCTTCATCAACCGTTGGCGCTTGGAGAAAAAAGACCCATCCGCGGCGATGAGCGAGCCGAAAGAGCCGATTGTTTACTGGCTCGATAAAAACATTCCGACGGCGTATCGCAACGCGGTTTCGGCCGGCATTTTGGAGTGGAACAAGGCCTACGAAAAGATTGGTTTCAAGAACGCAATCGTCGTGAAACAACAGTCGGACAGCGACGAGTTCGATACCTCGGCGACGCGCTTCGCATCGGTACGTTGGGTGGCGGGTAACAACGTCCCGTTTGGCGCACGCGGCCCGAGCAAAACCGATCCACGTACAGGCGAAATTCTCGACGCCGATATCGAGATGAACGAGGACATTACGCGTCTCTACGCCTCGCGCATCAAGGAGGACCCGCCGCGTCCCGTCGGCACCGGGTTGTTCCGAAGCTCAGGCGAACTTTGCACTTACGCCGATAGCAAACTCACGGAAGCGGCGTTCGCCCTCGACTTGCTCGTCGCGCGCGGCGAATTTGAATATGGCTCGGCAGCGGCAGAGGCGTGGCTCATGGACGCGATCAAAGACATCACTGCGCACGAAGTCGGGCACACGCTTGGCCTGCGCCACAACTTCAAGGCTTCAACAGCCGTGACGCCAGAGCAGTTGCGCGATCCGAAGTTCGGCGCCGAGGTGGGTGTGTCGGCGTCGGTTATGGACTACAACGCGCTCAACATCGCGACAAAAGACGAACGGCAAGGCCAATACTCCATGGTCACCGTCGGCCCTTACGACATCTGGGCGATTGAATACGGCTACAAAGAAACGACGCCTGAAACAGAACGCGCTGAGCTTGCAAAAACGCTCTCGCGCTCAAGTGAACCGCAGTTGGCCTACGCGACCGATGAAGACGCAGGCTTTGGCATCGTCGAAGGCATTGATCCAGAGGTCAATCGCAGCGACCTCTCGAGCGATCCGCTCGGCTTTTATGAGAAGCGCTTTACGGTGATTCGCGAAGTGTGGGATCGCGCGCAGGCGCGCCAGCTCGAACCGGGCACCAAGTACGAGACGCTGCGTCGCCACTTTGAGCGCGGTTTCATCTTGATGAGCCAAATTACGGAGTTGGCGGCGAAATACGTCGGTGGTGTTTCGGTGCTGCGCGATGTCGCTGGCAGCGGTCGTCAGCCGCTGACTCCGACCGACGCCGCGCAGCAGCGCCGCGCGCTCAACCTACTGGCGCGCAATGTGTTCGCGGTTGACGCGTTTAAGTTCAAACCGGAGTTCCTCGCGAAGCTGGTGCCGGACTTTGACGCGCGTTGGGACAGCGTTAGCGAAGACGATATCGGCGTGCCACGTGTGACGCCGATTGATTCGTCGGTGGCTGGTCGCGTATTTAACATTCAGCGCGCGACGCTTGGGCAGCTGATGCGCGACAGCGTTGCGGCGCGCGTGTTGGTTGCGCCTGAAAAGATGGCCGACGGCAGCAAAGCGCTGTCGCTCGCCGAGCTGTACGGCACGTTGCAAAAGACGATCTGGAGCGAGCTTGATAGCGGCGCGCCTACTAACTTGATGCGTCGTAATTTGCAACGCGAGCACGTGCGCCTGATGACCGAGGCCGTCGCTCGCCCAAGCCCGCGGTCGCCTGCGGATGTGCGCAGTCTGCAACGCGAATTCGCGACCGAATTGCTCGCGTCACTGCGCCGTGCCGCGGGTAAGCCGGGACAAAACATCGAGACGCGTGCGCATCTCAATGAGTCGATTGCGCTCCTCGACGCGGCATTGAAAGCGCAGATCGCGAAAGTGCTGGGCTAAGCGGGAACGGTATCCGCGTTTGTAGAGGCGGCTTGCCGCGACCGGGTTGGTCGCGGCAAGCCGCCCCTACGTTTAGGTGTGCTTCGGTCTGTGGCCGAACTGCGCTGAGGCGAACATGCACGCGCAATGCGAAAATACACGCATGCGTTTTCTCCCTGCCTTCATCTGCGTCGCTTGTCTCGCTGTCGATGCCAACGCTCAAGCGTTGCCAAGTGTTCCCGCGCCAAGCGCTGAGCAATACGCGAGGCTCTGTGCGAATACGGCCGACCCGGCTGACTGCGGAAAACGGCTTGAGACGGTGCAGATCAAAAGTGCGGGGGGCGTGGTCAAACGCGACGGCGACTTGCTGGCAGTCATGGTGCCGGGCGAACCGCCGTTTTTGTTTGC
>JAKPSO010000962.1 GCA_029571495.1 Pseudomonadota bacterium | reverse complement strand
AGCGTCGGCAGCAACGCATCCCACAACCCGCCCGTCCATGCCCAGTCTGCGGGCGACCAGAACACGTCGCCCGGCTGCGGAAATTGGTTATGCGAGTAAATGAAGCCGGGCAGGTTGCCGAACATTGCGCGGTGAGGAATCAGAGCGCCTTTCGGCGGGCCCGTTGTGCCGCTCGTGTAGATGATGATCGCGGCGTCATCCGCGCGCGTTCGGGCGACGGCATGCTCGTTTTTGCCCGACGCAACTAATGTGGTCCAGTCAAGCGCATTAACGTGTTGCGCGCCTGCGCACGCGATGATGCGCCCGGGTCCGACGAGCGACGGAACGCTCGATTGCACGGAGAGCACGTTGGCCAGTGAGGCGTCGTCACAAATGGCGAGTGAGCATTGTGCGTTGTTCAATCGAAAAGCGAGTGCATCCGGCCCGAAGAGCACCGTGAGCGGCACCGCCACGGCACCGAGCTGCAACACCGCGAGCAAGGACACGGCAGTTTCGATGCGTTGCGGCAAGCAAATCGCCACGCGATCACCCGGCTTCACGCCATGAGCGGCGAGTGCGGCGGCAAGCTTGTGTGTTTGCGCGGAAAGTTCGCGGTATGTGATGTTTGCGGTCGCGCCGTATTCGTCTTCCCACGTGATTGCGGTGGTCGCGCGTCGCTCAGAATCGGCCGCCCAGCGATGAACACACGCGGTCGCGACGTTGAACAACTCAGGGACTTGCCAACGCCAATTTTGGTATTCGCGGGCGTAATGATCGGCTTGCGGCGTTGCGGGCAACATGAGTAGTTCCTTGCACGATCGCGCTCACGAATCGGTGAGCCTTGCAATCGTAAAATGGCAGTATGGCAAATGTACCGTCAAGCGGCGATCAGGACAGACACGAAGAGCACGCGAAACGCATGTCACGCGGTAGTCGTGCTTTGGTATGGGCGTGCGTGATGACTGTGCTGCTGCTTGTGTTTTTGGGCTATGAACAGGTGGAGCTTGCGATTGCTTGGGTGACGGCGAAACTTTGTTAGGGGCGAATGCCCACGACCGGAGCCAACCGCCCGTCTTTCTACCGACCGTTCATTGGGGCGCGTTGTTTCGTGGGCAGGCCGCAACGCATGTTGACGCCTTTAGAATTGACACGTGAATACCCGTACCCTACCCACTTGCCGTTGCGAGTCATGTCTGCCACGGCGCCGATTCGGTCTTTCCCGGGTCGCCGATAGCGCGAACGCCGCCATCGTTGCGACCGTCGCTGGTAGCGCCGGAGTGCGGGCGTGACGAATATCGATTCGATGTTGGTCATCGAATCCTTTGTCGTTCACGTGGTTCCCGCCAATGGGGGGGGAGTAGATCGGTACGTCCGCGATATTTGTTCGCGCCGCAACAACGATTGGATACTGCATGTAGGCGAATTCCAAGTCGTACTGGAGCACCCGCGTGAGAACGCTTTTTTTCCGATTGACGCGCTGCAAGGTGTTCATCGGCGCGCCGATTCGTATGACGAGATCGCAAACGTACTTGGCCAACCCTCACTAGTGCACGCACACTCGGCCGTGCCGGGCGTACGCGCCGTCGTGAAAGCGATTTGCGTTAACACGAAGGTTGATTATGTCGTGACGTTGCACGATATTGAATTTGTGCAACCGGTTGCATCAGTGCCGCAGACGGAATTGGCCGAGCGTGCAGCGTTTGCGGCAATGGCGCGCGTAAGAATTGCGCCGAGTTCGTTCATCGCTGACCTCGCCGATAAGACGCTCGACGGCCTGGGTACGTGCATAGTTATTCCAAATGGAGTGGCTTGCGAGGCCGGACTCGCGTCGTTCGATTCAGCTGCCGCGACAACAAAGACGTCGTCGGCGATTCCTCGTTGTCGAGTCGCGGTCGTTGGCGCGCTTGGGCCGCATAAGGGATTGCAGTTTCTCCGCGACGTTGTGGCACGTCGTGCATCCGATCAGCCGATCGTCGTCGTCGGATATGTTGATGGACAACTGTCGCAAGGCTGGCTAAGTACCAATTCGCTTTGGATACATGGCGCGTTTGAGCCTTCGCAATTGCGCGGCATCTTGGACGAATATGGCGTTGAGCTCGTTCTGTTTCCAAATCGCCAACCCGAAAGTTTTTCGTACACACTGAGCGACGTCTGGTGCGCGGGCCGGCCGGTCCTTGTGCCTGACGCGGGGGCGCTGAGTGAGCGTGTGCGTGAGACCGACGCAGGTTGGATCTACGCGGTGGATTCCACTCCCATGGATGTTGCCCGCTTGCTTGACCACTACCTCAATCAAACGGCGCTGATTTCGCAAAAAGTTCGCGACGCTACGGAGAAAATCAATGGAATTGACGACATGGTGTCGGAATTGAACGCGGTGTACGAACGCGTGTCGCCCGAACAAGGAAATGGCCCAGTGCTTAACGACATTGCTGCGGTCGCCGCCAAACATCTCAATGGTGTTTTTTTTCGCGCTGAGTTGCAACGACTCGCTGGGGATTTGTCGTTTGCTCAGCGCCAGCGCGATGAACGCGATGCATCTATCGCGAAACTATTGGCAGATTTCGAGACTGAACGTCGGCTCCAGGCAGCCGCCGCTGACGCATTGCAAGCGGAATGTCGTCGGTTAGAGAACGAGAGACTCGTTGAACACGAGGCGCATTCGCGTAACGCTGCAAAGTTAGAGGCGGACGTTCGCGAAACGCTGGCGGTCGCGCATCGCTACGAACGAGCGCTTGCGTTTTTGCCTAGGCCAGTCCGCAGTCTATTGCTCCGACGCGCAGATAAAGGAAAAGCACAAAAGGACTCCCGTGATTGACGTACTGATCGTTGCGTATCACCCAGATGTGACGCAGTTGAGCGCTCTTGCAGAAGCGCTGATTGATGCCAAGCAGAAAGATGACGTGCCGCTCTCGGTGCGTGTTTGTCATAACGACGGCGACACACCCAGCTCGGGCCCGGTGTCGGACGTTTATGTCCGCTTGCGAGCTGCCGGCATAGACACGTCCGTGCGAGACGGCGAAGGGAATATCGGATTCGGCGGCGCGATCAACAAGTTGGTCGGTGACAGCGCCGCACCGTTTGTTTTGGCGCTAAACCAAGACGCGATTCCAGAGCCTGGCGCTCTGCGTGAACTATTTAACGTAGCAAGCAATGATGCGCCGAGCGTCGCCGCTTGGGAGATGCGGCAGATTCCATATGAACATCCAAAGGTGTATGACCCGGTGACACTCGATACGGAATGGGTGAGTGGCGCAGCGGTTTTGTTGCGGACGTCATCAATGCGCGAGGTCGAGGGGTTCGACTCGCGGATATTTATGTATGGTGAGGACGTTGATCTGTCGTGGCGACTCCGTTGCGCTGGATACCGCCTTCGATACCTAGCTCGCGCAGCTGTTGTCCATCACACGTACAGCAAGCCCGACGAGGTCAAGCCACTACAGGCTCTCGAAGGCATCTATGTAAATTTGTGCCTCCGCGCGCGTTACGCGGGACACCGTCAGATACTGTCTGGGCTCTCGATGGCGGTTGGCGAAATGATGCTGCCCGAAAGTTTCCCTGGACGGCGTGTAGGCATAGCGAGCGCGATGATGAAATTCGCCAAAAATTATCGATATTTTTGGCGGTCACACAAAAGCGCTAACGGCTTTGAGCCTCGCTTTGCCGGGTGGGGTTACGAAATTCGCCGCGATGGTGCGTTTCATCCATTCTTGCCACGCGCCGACGCACCGACCGACCTACCGCTGGTGTCCATTCTGATTCGATCTCACAAGAGAGGCGCCTTTCTTCGACAGGCGCTCACGACAGTGGCGAATCAAACGCATCGACCGATCGAAGCGGTAGTAGTGGAGGACGGTAGCGACGAGGGGGCGGACATCTGTCGCGAATTTGAAGGCCTACTCGATGTTCGCTACTTTCGACTGTCGCCGTCCGAAGGTCGCTCGGTTGCTGGCAACCGAGCGCTTGCGGAAGCCAAAGGTGAATGGTTCTGTTTTCTCGACGACGACGATGTACTTTTCGCTGATCACGTGGAGGTCTTGCTTCAAACAGTTCGCGAGCAAAATCTAAAAGGTGCGTACGCCCTCGCTTGGCGCACGATGACGCGAGTGTTGGATTCGAGTTCGGCTAGCTATCAGGAGTTGAGTTGGGACCGGTTTCCCGATGAACCATTTTCAAGGGTTGCGCTATGGCATCACAACTTCATGCCGATTCAGGCAGTGCTTTTCCATCGCTCACTTTTTGAAAAATACGGTGGCTTCGCTGTAGACATGGATCAGCTCGAAGATTGGAATCTGTGGACTCGATACACCATCGAAAGCGACTTCGTTCAGGTTCGCAAGACTACGTCAAAGTATCGAGTTCCAGCCGAAACGACGCACAACGCTGATCGCCAAGCGAAGCTTGACGCGGCCTACTCCGATGCCATCCGACGTCAGTCCGATATGACCTTTTCAGCCGACCCAACACTGGTTCGAAAACTCGCGGAGGACTACGTGCGAAGTAACGCACTTATTCATGTAGGCAGAGATCAAGTTCGCGCGCGATTTTCCTCTTGGCCTGCGCTGGCACGCATTGCATCACTGCGACACGTCTTGCGTCGGCGGTTGAGTCGTAGCAATCGTTAACGTCCGTGGACAGGCGCGCTAATTATTTTGACGAACTTAGGCTCCTTGCCGCGTGGCTCGTCTTGTTCAGTCATTGTTACCCGCTTAGCGGAAGCGCCCTGGGAGACCCGTTCGCCCGATCCATCGGCATCGACACGCTAGGTGGGGTTGGCGTAGCAATTTTTTTCGTGCTGAGTGGCTACCTTGTGACGTTGTCGTGGGAACGATCCACGGGAACTATAGATTTCTTTTGGAAGCGCGCGCGCCGCATCTATCCTGCCCTAGGAGCTTGTGTTTGCGTTTGCGTCTGCGTGATTGGCTTCTGGCTCAGCAGCCTAGATCCCGCCGCATTTTTTCAGCATCCTCAGACTCGGGAATACTTCAAAACCGCGACAGCGTGGAGCATCAAATTTGTGCTTCCCGGCGCGTTCCCGCACAATCCGTTACCGGGCACCGTGAACGGTTCGCTGTGGTCGCTGCCGTACGAATTGCGCTGCTATCTATGTTTGGCGCTGTTGGGACTTCTGCCTATCGCACTGCGGTGGAAAGTGGCCGCTACAACTACTTTACTCGCGCTGTACTTGTTTTCGCGCCCACAAATGCCAGTATTTGATCGCTATTTGGGCATCGACTACTACCACGCAAAACTCGGATTGTTTTTCGCAATCGGTGCGACGTATGCGAGCTGGCGGAAGCATATTCGACCCATGTGCTGGCTCGGGCTGGCGGGGACGGTCGCCGCGTGCACAATGGCCGACTCTTCTGTACGCACAATTGTTTGGGTTGTGTCGTTTTCGACTTTTGCCTTGGGGGTGGCGCTCGTGCCTTGGCACTTTCCGAAGTTGCCCGAACGAATGGGTGATTGGTCGTACGGGCTCTATCTATACGGATTTCCAACGCAGCAAGTAGTTGCACATTTTGATGTGGCAAAAAGTTTGAGTTTGCCCGGCTACGTGGTCGTCTGCACGTTCGCGAGCTTAACGCTGGCCGCGCTATCGTGGTTCGTGGTTGAGCGACCTGCGCTCGCGTTCGAGCGCAAGGGAGCCCGTCAATCGTAGGCGAAGACGGCCTCGGGCACCATTTGCATCTTAAGACCAAGCACGTCAGAAATTACTCGCCCGCAACTACTCAACAACCTCTATCCAGAAACTGCCGCCGGACATCCCGTGTCCATCTGCTCGCGCCAACGCTTTTATGACCTTTTCGCCGTGACATTGCGCCGCGTATGTACTCCCAAACAGTACTCTAAATCGGCTGGAGTGAATAAGGAGCGCGTGTAGCAAATACTGTTCGTTCCAACTCCTGTTCTGTTCCAGCACCCACTCCTTGGGATAATCTGACGGCAGGAACACGTCGTGGACGTGAACTAGAACGCCGGGACGGAGAAGCGGGAGCACCTCCAGAAACAAATGCACGACATCACTGCCCGTCTTGGCGACATGAGATGAATCGATGAACAGAATGTCGCCAGCCGTTAGCGCTAGGAATTCATCGACGGCTACGTCTTGAACTTTCTTTTCAACAAGTCGCGACATTCCTGCCAGACCAGAACGCAAAAAATCGCGAGGGTAAGGTTCGATGCAGACAAATTCCGTACGAAGATTCAGGAAGCGCCGATTGACGTCAGC
>JAKPSO010000174.1 GCA_029571495.1 Pseudomonadota bacterium | reverse complement strand
CGGCTTGAACTCGCGCCTCGCCGCGTCCAGCGCGGCCGAAGCGCAAGCGCTATTGAGTGATGACTTCACGAAGATCACCAGCGGTTTCAAAGATTTCTCGGAGCAGATTTACGCCGCAACGAACGTCGTTGCCGAGTGGCCGGGCATCGCCGCGAAAGGTCAGGGCTTTTTCCTCGCTGGCAATCAAGTCGAGCGCGGCTGCATCTTTGACGGCAACCCGTACTGCAAACAAGTGTTCTTCGGCGGCGGCTTCCCGGCCGCAGAGAAATGCGATCCGCGCAGCTTCTGTGTACCGCTAGCACTCTTGGTGATCACGTGGACACCGTCAACCATGGCCTTCGGCGCTGATGCCTTCCCGTTCATTCCGAAATACGAAATCGCTTGTGCGAAAGATCCGGTGTTAGGCATCTCGCTGCCAGGCGTGCCGCCGGGGTGCGTCTCGGATTGATGATGCTGGCCAGCGTTTGCTTCGGTGGTCCCAGCGGCAACAACTTTTGTGCGTTAACGACCAGCCGGCGGTCGTTAACGCAAGAATTTGCCCATTGTCGAGTTGGCGATAATTCGGCTGCTTGTGGCCGGAGACGACCACAGGGCGGTCGTTGCGCAGTTTTTGTATCAAAAAGTTGTTGCCTAAAGTTCGGTCGCGGCCGTTGCAAATGGAGTGGCACGCGTGCATCAACACCCGCGGCACTGCCCGTTTGTAGAAAATGGGATGATGCTTGCTACCGCTTCACCCGAATCTACGCCGCGCCGTCCTTGGTGGCGCTGGCCGCTGCGCGTTGTGCTTGCCCTCGCGGCGATCAAGTTTGTGCTGTTTTGCTCGCTTGCATGGCTCATCCCGCACGTACTCACCAAGACGGCGCCGGGCTGGTTGAAAGAAAAATCGGGGCGCGACCTCAAAGTTGGCGCCGCCTCGTTCAACCCATTCACGCTGCAGCTCAAAGCGAGCGATGTTGCTTTGAACGACGGCAAAAACGCGCTCGCCAAAGTCGCGGCGCTCGATGTCAAAGGCAGTTGGGGCTCTCTCAAAGACATGGCGCTCGTCGCCGACCACATCACGATTTCACGCCCGGAGGTCAACGCGCTCATCAAGGCCGACGGTTCGATGGATTGGGTGAAATTTCTTGATGCGTTTCCGAAGTCCAACGATCCGCCGAGCGACAAAATTCCGCGCATCGTGCTCCATAGCGTCGCGATCGAGAATGCCGCGTTTCGCCTGCGCGACGAGCGCGCGGGCGCAGCTGAGCAACGTCTTGCGCTAGAGCCGATTTCGTTCAAGCTCGACAAACTCTCCACGCTGCCGCGCGATCGGGGCGACTACTCGCTGCAAGCGACATTGAACGACAAAACGCGTGTGCAGTGGAAAGGCCGTGTCGGCCTCAATCCCGTAGAGAGCTCTGGCGATTTGGCGCTCACGGATTTGCCGCTGGCGCGCATTCCTGCGATGGCGAACGTAAAACTGCCCGTTGGCCTCGACGGCACTGCAGCGATTCGTGCCAATTACAGCGTCGCGGCTGGCACCGATTTCACGGCTGCTGGCGTGGGTGATGGCCAGATCGAAATTGCCGATCTGCGTGTTCAATCGAACGTGAATGGTGCCGAGGCAAAGCCCGACACCGCGAACGTGAAAACGATCAAGCTCGCGCCGATCAGCGCGTCGTGGGCGAAGACGAAAACCAACGGCAAAGAGTCGCAAGTGTTCGCGTTTCTGCCGGTCAACGCCACGATGCAAGGCATCAACGTCAAGGCTGCCGCGCAGCCCGACGCGCTCTTCAACGTCACGCAAATTGCCACCGCGAAGCCGTTCACACTCGATCTCGCGACGCAGCGCATTGACGTCCCAAACATCACCATCAGTGGTGGTCAAGTGAGCGCGCTCAGGGATCGTAACGGCGCAGTGGTGTTGCCGTTCGCCGCGATGCCCACGTCTGCGCCCACCTCAACGCCGACGGCGGCGCCCGCGCCAAAAGCTGCGCCGGATTCAGGATGGCAAGTCAACGTTGGTGAGGTCATTGCGGACAAGGCAGGCCTAACGCTCACCGACCAAAGTTTCGCGACACCACAAACCGCCACGGCGAAGCTTGATCTCACGCTCGGTGCGCGTGTCGCGACCGGCGAAAAGACGAGCGTCGTTGTCACGAGTAAGCGCGCGACGCTCTCAGAAATTGCCATGCGCGATAGCGTGGCGACGCCTACGTCAGTTTGGTTAAGCGCGAAGGAGTTTCGCGTCGCGCCATTTGAACTCAACGCCCTTGGCGCGAAGATTGAGTTGCCAAAGGTCGACGTGAACGGTCCTATCGTCACGCTCGCGCTCGATAAGAACGGTGTCGACTTTGCGAAGCGGCTCGCGCCCGCTGTCGCGAGCGCACCCGCTGTCGCGCCCG
>JAKPSO010000907.1 GCA_029571495.1 Pseudomonadota bacterium | reverse complement strand
GAACGCCATGAGATCGTCACTCACGGCGGCGACGCAACGATCGTGGAGACAGTGCCGGGTTGGACGCACAACATCACGAACGTTGGCAACGACGAACTGATTGTGATGCTGTGGGCTAATGAAATATTTGATCGTGAGAACCCTGACACAATCGCGATGAAAGTACACGCTTGAAGATTGCCCTGTGAAAAAACTAAAAGTAATGTCAGTCGTGGGAACGCGACCAGAGATCATTCGGCTCTCGCGTGTGCTCGCACGCCTCGACGAACACTGCGACCATGTGCTTGTTCACACTGGGCAGAACTACGACTACGAACTGAATCAGGTTTTTTTTGATGACCTAGGCGTCCGCAAGCCAGATTATTTTCTGAGCAGCGCAGAGGGAAGTCGTGGAGCTGCGCAAACCATTGGCAACTTGATTATCGCGGTGGATCGGGTGCTGGAGGATGTGGCACCGGACGCGATGCTGGTGCTTGGTGATACGAACAGCTGCTTGTCGGTGATTCCAGCAAAGCGACGGAAAGTACCAATCTTTCACATGGAGGCGGGCAACCGCTGTTTCGACCAGCGCGTTCCCGAGGAGACGAATCGCCGCATTGTGGATCACACGGCCGACGTGAACTTAACGTACAGTACGATTGCGCGCGAATACTTGCTGCGCGAGGGGCTCCCGCCAGACTTAGTGATTAAGACCGGCAGTCCAATGTTCGAGGTGTTGACTCATTACCGCCCTCGAATCGACGCGTCGGATGTCTTGCAGCGCTTGGGGCTCGCTCCTGAGCGCTATTTCGTAGTGAGTGCTCATCGCGAAGAGAACATTGAATCCCCTGCCTCATTCGCTAAGTTGGTGGCCGTGATCAATGCTTTGGCGGAGGACCATAACTTGCCTGTGATCGTGTCCACCCACCCACGTACTCAAAAACGCATCGATGCCGTGGGGGCGCGATTCCATGGGCAAGTGCGCCTACTGAAACCGCTTGGCTTTCACGATTATGTGCGCCTGCAACTCTCGGCTCGCGCTGTGTTGTCGGACAGCGGCACGATCAATGAAGAGTCCTCAATCCTGAGTTTTCCGGCACTCAATTTGCGCGAGGCTCACGAGCGCCCAGAGGGGATGGAGGAGGCTGCCGTGATGATGGTCGGACTGGAGGTGGAGCGCGTTCGGCAGGGGCTTTCGATATTGGCCACGCAACCTCGTGGCAATGACCGCTCGGATCCGCACAGCATGCGATTGGTGGCAGACTACAGTATGCCGAATGTATCCGACAAGGTGCTGCGAATTATTCTGAGCTACACGGATTACGTCAACCGTGTTGTTTGGAAGAAATACTGAGCGTCTTTTTGGGACTTTAGATGCGCATTGCCCTAATCGCAGATGCATACCCGCCGATGCGCACGTCCGCCGCCGTTCAACTGAGAGATTTGTCTCGGGAGTTAGTCACGCAAGGCCACGGTGTGACAGTCATGATTCCGGATGCTCACTTGAGCCGGGACTGGGCGCTCGAGGAGCTAGACGGAGTAAATGTACTTCGACTAAAGGCGCCGCCGACTAAGGATGTGGGGCTCGTACGGCGCACTATTAACGAGTGCCTGATGCCGGCAGCCATGCTCAGAAACCTTCGCCGTAGTCCGCTCGCTCATGCGGCGTGGGATGGCGTAGTCTGGTACGCGCCGTCAATTTTTCTTGCGCCAGTTGCCAAATCGCTCAAAAAGGCTAACGGATGTCGCAGTTACCTGATCGTACGGGACATCTTTCCGCAGTGGGCGCTGGATATGGGGCTCTTGCGTCGTGGCTTGCCGTATGCATTCTTTAAGGCAGTCGAGCGATATCAGTATTCCGTAGCCGATGTCGTCGGCGTGCAAACGCATGGCAACTTGCGGTACTTTGAACGGTGGGCTGCTGCAGCGGGACGTCGCGTGGAGGTGTTGCACAACTGGCTTTCCGACGCCCCCGTGGTTGGCTGTTCAATTTCCGTCGCGGACAGTCCATTGGCCGGACGCGTGATATTCGTTTATGCAGGCAACATGGGCGTAGCACAGGGCATGGGAATACTGCTTGACCTTGCCGAGCGGCTACTCAGGCGTCGCGACATTGGCTTTTTGTTTGTTGGGCGTGGCAGTGATGCCGAATCGCTCCGTGCGGCGGCGACATC
>JAKPSO010000837.1 GCA_029571495.1 Pseudomonadota bacterium | reverse complement strand
TCGCGTCGATACCTGCGCCGCAGAATTTGCGACTGGCACGGCCTATCTCTATTCGACCTACGAAGAAGAGTGCGAGGCCAATCCGAGCGACAAGAAAAAAATCATGGTACTTGGCGGCGGACCGAACCGCATCGGCCAAGGCATTGAGTTCGACTATTGCTGCGTGCATGCGGCGATGGCGACGCGCGCAGACGGCTACGAGACCATCATGGTCAACTGCAATCCAGAAACCGTGTCGACCGACTACGACACTTCGGATCGTTTGTACTTTGAACCCGTCACGCTCGAAGACGTTTTGGAAATCGTGCACATCGAGAAGCCAGTCGGTGTCATCGTTCAATACGGCGGACAAACGCCCTTGAAACTCGCGCGCGACTTGGAGCGCTGCGGTGTGCCCATTATTGGCACCACGCCGGACGCGATTGACGTGGCAGAAGATCGTGAGCGCTTCCAAAAGTTGCTGCACGAAATAGGACTGAAACAACCGCCGAACCGCACCGCACGTGATGAGGCCAGTGCGCTGCGCTTGGCCGACGAAATTGGTTATCCGCTCGTCGTTCGCCCAAGCTACGTGCTCGGCGGCCGTGCGATGGAAATTGTGCACGCGCCGGAAGACTTGGAGCGCTACATGCGCGAAGCCGTCAAGGTGTCGAACGATTCGCCCGTGCTCTTGGATCGCTACTTGAATGACGCGATTGAAGTGGACGTCGATGCGTTGTGCGACGGCACCGATGTGGTCATCGGCGGCATCATGGAACACATCGAACAAGCAGGCGTGCACTCGGGTGACTCGGCCTGTTCGCTGCCGCCGTATTCGCTCTCGAACGCGCTGCAAGATGAGTTGCGTCGCCAGAGCGAACTCATGGCGAAAGCGCTAAAGGTCGTCGGCCTCATGAACGTGCAATTCGCTGTGAAAGAGGAAGACGGCAAAGACGTGGTTTATGTCCTTGAAGTCAACCCACGCGCGTCGCGCACTGTGCCGTTCGTGTCGAAGGCCACGGGCCGTCAGCTGGCGAAAATCGCAGCGCGCTGCATGGCCGGACAATCGCTGAAATCGCAGGGTATCGTCGGCGAAGCCATCCCACCGTATTTCTCAGTGAAAGAAGCGGTTTTCCCGTTCAACAAATTCCCCGGCGTTGACACCATTCTCGGCCCAGAAATGAAGAGTACGGGCGAAGTAATGGGCGTCGGGTACAGCTTCGCCGAAGCGTTCGAGAAATCGCAGCTCGCCGCAGGCACGCGCCTGCCGACTTCCGGCAAAGTGTTCTTGTCGGTGAAGAACGGCGACAAATCGAAAGTCGGCGAAGTCGCACGCATCCTCAAAGAAGTCGGCTTCGTGCTCGTGGCGACCAAAGGCACGGCGGCGGCGATCACGGCGGCCGGTGTTCCGGTTGAGATCGTCAAAAAAGTGCAAGAAGGTCGCCCGAACATCGTCGACATGATCAAAGACGCGCAGATTGCGCTCGTGATCAACACGGTTGAGGAAAAGCGCGGCGCGGTGGCGGATAGCTCGTACATCCGCCGTGCGGCGTTGCAGGCACGGTTGCCGATATACACGACGATGGCGGGCGCAAAGGCCGCTGCGATGGGCATCCAAGACGGCCCAGAGTTAACCCCATATCCGCTGCAAGCAC
>JAKPSO010000832.1 GCA_029571495.1 Pseudomonadota bacterium | reverse complement strand
ACTCGCGGTCGCGCCAACACATTGCGCATGGCCGTCTCCGGTCAACTCGGCGCCGACGGTATCGCGAGTGACGAAGTGCATGAGGCGATGGAACTCTGCGTGAGTTGCAAAGGCTGTAAGCGCGAATGTCCGACGGGCGTGGACATGGCGAAGATGAAGATTGAGCATCTGCATCATTACAACAAAAAGCGCGGCTTTTCGATTCGCGACAATTTGATCGCGCGACTCCCGACGACGGCGAATTTCGCCGCGAAACATCCGAAGCTCTTTAACCTCCGGAATCGCTCGTGGCTGCTCGCGAAGCTGGGCGAAAAACTCTTTGGCATTTCGGCCAAACGCTCATTGCCCGAGTGGCGCGCTGACACTGCGTGGAGCAAGTTGCCGGTCGATCCGTCGGTGCTCGAATTTTTGGCTGCTCACAATCGAGGCGAGCCCTGTGTCGCGTTGTTTGTCGACACGTTTAGCGGCGCCTTCGAACCGGAAAACGTTGAGGCCGCGATGGCAGTGCTCAAGGCCGCGGGGTATCGAGTGCATGTGCCGCGATGGGTCCGCGAGGGTGATCGCGATGATCGTAACTTGTGTTGCGGTCGCACGTTTCTCGCGGTGGGCATGATCGGCGAAGCGCAACGTCAAGCCAACCACCTGCTCTCGGCGTTGGCACCGATTGCCGATGCCGGCATCGATATCGTCGGCCTAGAGCCGAGTTGCCTGTTCACGCTGAAAGATGAGATTCCGGCCATGCGGCTCGGTGCCGACGCCGACGTCGTAGCGCCGCGCGCGATGATGATCGAGACGTTTTTGGAACGCGAAGCGAAAGCCGGAAACCTTGCGGCACTAACGTCGCGACTGAAGCCCGCTGCCGCGCCAATCCTCGTGCACGGTCATTGCCACCAAAAGGCATTCGGCGAAATCACGCCGACGCTCGCAGTGCTCGGCTTGATCCCAGAAGCGAAGCCTAGCCTGATCGAAAGTTCGTGCTGCGGCATGGCTGGCGCGTTCGGCTACGACGCGAAGCACTACGACGTGTCGATGCAAATGGCTGAGCTCTCGTTGCTACCGGCGATTCGTAGCGCACCGGACGCCATCATCGTCGCCGACGGCACCAGTTGCCGCAGCCAAATTCACGACGGCGTGGCGCGCGAAGCGAAGCACGCGATTCGCGTGTTGGCTGAGCATTTAGTGTGATACGCGACATCGTGCGTTGTAGGAGCGGCGGAAGCCGCGAATACTCATTCGGCACACGAGAACTTCGCGGCTTCGGCCGCTCCCACAACACTGACACAAGGTGAACATTATGAGAATCCTCCACACCATGCTCCGCGTTGGCGATTTGCAGCGCTCCGTCAACTTCTACACAAACGTGATGGGCATGCAGCTCTTACGCACGACGGACCGACCCGAGCAAAAGTACTCGCTCGCGTTCGTTGGTTACGGCGACGAATCAAGCGGCGCGGTCATCGAGCTCACGTACAACTACGGCGTTGAGAGCTACGAAATGGGCGGTGCTTTCGGCCACATTGCGATCGCGGTGCCTAACGCCGCCGCTGCCTGCGAAGCCGTACGCGCAGCCGGCGGCAACGTCACCCGCGCAGCCGGCCCTGTCAAAGGCGGCAGCACCGTCATCGCCTTCGTGCAAGACCCGGATGGCTACAAGATCGAATTGATCGAATCGACGCGG
>JAKPSO010000164.1 GCA_029571495.1 Pseudomonadota bacterium | reverse complement strand
CCTGACGCGCTTGAGTTTCGGTTGAACAATGCGCAGTGTTCGCTCGCAATTTGTGATGAAGCGTCGATTGCGAATGTGCTCTCGGTGCAATCACGCGTTCCAACGCTTGCAGGCGAAGGCCGCATCATTGCCTGCGCGGGCGCCAAACACCCTGACGCGTTGGATTGGGACAGCCTACTTGCATCCGGTAGCGCCCTGCACGAAGTCGCCCGAACGCGCGCCGACGACGCCGCGATCATCATCTACACCAGCGGTACGACGGGTCCACCAAAAGGTGCGCTGATTCCACACCGCGCGATGTTTGGCAACCTGCCCGGCTTCATTTACTCGCATAACCAATTTCCGCAGCCGGGCGACGTGTTCTGGTCGCCCGCAGACTGGGCATGGACGGGCGGGTTGTGGGATGCGTTGCTGCCGACGCTTTACTTCGGTCACACGCTCGTGGGTTATCGCGGTCGCTTCGACCCAGAGCGTGCGCTGTCGCTCATGGAGCGCCACAAAGTCACTTGCACCTTCCTTTTTCCGACTGCGCTCAAGATGATGATGAAGGCGGTGCCGAATCCGCGCGAGCGCTACTCGCTGAAGCTGCGCGCCATCATGAGTGCAGGAGAAAGCGTTGGAGAAACAGTGTTCAACTGGACGCAACAAGCGCTCGGCGTGACGCTCAACGAAATGTTTGGTCAAACCGAACTTAACTACGTTGTCGGCAACTGCACGGCGCTCTGGCCCGCTCGCGCAGGCAGCATGGGCCGGGCCTATCCGGGCCATCGCATCGCCGTGTTGGACGGCAACGGCAACGTGCTGCCCGCCGGCGAAACCGGCGACGTCGCCGTAAATCGCCGCGACATCCACGGCGATCTCGACCCCATCTTCTTCTTGGGCTACCTCGGCAATGAAGCAGGGACGCAAGCCAAATATTCAGGCGATTGGTGTCGCACCGGCGACATGGCACGCCTCGACGTCGACGGTTATCTTTGGTACGAAGGCCGAAGCGACGACGTCATCAAGAGCGCGGGCTATCGCATCGGCCCCGGCGAAATCGAGAGCTGCTTAATCCAACATCCGGCGGTCGCGATGGCCGCCGTCATCGGCAAACCCGATGCCGAACGCGGCGCAATCATCAAAGCCTTCATCGTGCTCGGTGCGGGTCACACTGCGAGTAGCGAACTAGAGGCTGACCTTGCCCACCACGTACGCGGGCGCCTCGCGCCCTACGAATATCCCAAGGAATTTGAATTTGTCGCAGAGCTCCCGATGACAACGACGGGCAAGATTCAGCGGAAAGTTTTGCGAGATCGGGATACGAGTCGGTGATGTCAGAGTGGCGACACGTTCTTGAAAAACCGCGGCGCATTCAAGTGTTTCCGGCAGTGTCGGAACGAAGATAAATCATAAGGCACACGATTGTCACCACTGGCTCACTTCCAACCAGTTTACGTTCGCTCCGGCGCTTTTACTTCGGCACTACTCCACGCGCATCACCAGTTAAACGGCCCAACTACACGATGGCCAACGTTGCCGCCATCGGGCAAGAAGTGAATGACAAAAGACTTCCGCGTTGTTCCCGGCGCAACAAACTTCGCGCCACCGTGAATGAGCATGCCGTGCCAGAGCAGTGCTTGGCCTTTTTTCGCGAGAAATTCTTTACGCTCGTACTTTGCTGCCGTCGCGTCGACATGAGCGTCGTATCGCGCGGACTGCTCCGGCGATGCGGTGCGACGCTGCGTTTGTGGGTAGTTGTCAAACTCGTGAAAGAGGGGTTCGCGATGCGAACCAGGGTAGTAGACCAACGGGCCGCTCTCGACAGTGATGTCCTCAAGCGCGATCCACACTCCAATCAATGCGTTGAACGGCCATGTGTGGAACACACAAGTGTCTTGGTGCAGCGCCTGGGTGCTGCCTTTTGAGAAGGTCAATGAGAAGTGTGGAAGCCCCGGTCTATCGAACAATGCGCTACACGCGTCGGCAATAGTTTCATTGCGAAGAATGCGACTCGCGGCGTCGTTATAGAGGTGAAACTCGCCGATGCGCCAATTTGATTGAGCCTTTGCAAGCGTTCGCTGTTCCGGACTGAGCGCAAGCAGATCTGCATGCGCCATGTGGACGTGTGTGACATCCCCCACGCGAACATCTGAGACCGACAATCCCGGCGCTGGTTTGTCCGCAAACCACGCGTCGTCAACCTCCGTCGCGAAGCGATCAATCTCTTGTTCACTAAAACAGTTGTCCAGCACGATGTAACCGTCCGCGAGCCATTTTCTTAGGAGCACGTCGGCGTCCGGTCGGTGCCATTTTCGTGCAATTTCTGGTACCCGGGCTATCGCGTCTGTTTGCTCAAACCACAGCGGATTAGATGGCTCCTGCGACCAATCTATTCCGGTAAAGGGCCGCACTGGCAGGGCCTCTTTGCCCTCGCCCTTTCCAAATAGACGTGAAAGTATCGAACGCATCGGTTACGGCCCTAAAGAAAAATCCACACGATTGACGAGGGAGTGTAGTCGGTCAAGTCAGAATTTCTGCGGCAGGGTTTGTTCACAGCGCGAGCACTGCCGAGATGTCCGCGCCTGCCGCTACCCACTCCGCAAAATCATCCCGCAACCGCTCGCTCTCGGTCACTGCCTTCTGCCACATCGCGATGCGGCCCTTCAAATCGTGGGCGTAACGCGTGAAGTCGGTGCGGTCTGGGAGCCTGCCGTTAGGGAGTTTGGCGATCCATTCGGGGTTGGGGGCGAGGACGATAACGTCGTCTAGGAAATGCGTCGCGCGGTGCCGCCACTTGAGCGATTTGTCGAGCCAACCGGGCACGACGGCGCGTTGAAAGTGCGGGTACAGCACGACGCCCGCGCCATCCGGCGGAGCATCGCCAACCGGGCGATAGTCGAGGTGCAGGTGATAGTCGGTGATGCCGCCGTCCCAATACGCGCCGCGCGGCGCGCCGTGGATGTCGTGCACGGCGTTCAGCACGAAGGGAATGCTGCATGAGGCTTGCACGACGTCGGCGAAGTTTCGTTCGGACAAGGCGTAGCGCCGTGTGCGGTAGTCGTTCGCGGCGAACGGAAGTGCCGCGAGATTCGCCGAAAACACAGCGCGCTCAAGCCACGCGCCCATCGCTTTGCGCGACGCGACGTTGGTGAGGAATGCACCCGCGTAGCCGAGCGGCGAGCGTGCCCGCGTGTCGCGCAAGAGCAGATGGCGACCGCGCGAAGTGACGATGTGCAATCGATAGCGCGGATGGTTCAACACTTCATTC
>JAKPSO010000776.1 GCA_029571495.1 Pseudomonadota bacterium | reverse complement strand
CGCAAACTTTCTTCGCAGACGAGAAGGTGAACGAGCGCTATTTGCTTGACGCTGTGGTCACGGTAGTGGACGCGAAGCACGGCCTCACGCAGCTCAAAGAATTCACCGAAGCGCAGCAGCAGGTGGCGTTTGCGGATCGCTTACTCGTATCCAAAACGGACGTCACGAGCGAAGAAGAAACGCAAAAGCTCATGGAGCGCCTGCGTGGTCTCAACGTGCGCGCGCCGATCAAGAAAGTGCATTTCGGCGAAACGCCGATCAAAGAGCTTTTGGATATTCGCGGCTTCAATCTCAACGCGATTCTCGACATTCAGCCGGACTTCCTCACGAACGGCGACCACGAACATCACGACGAAGTGCACAGCTTCTACATCAAGAGCGACAAGCCGCTGGATGTGCGCAAGGTTGATCGCTACATCGGCTCGCTGATCAATCTCTACGGCGAACAAATGCTTCGCTACAAAGGCATCTTGAACATCAAAGGCGAACCGCGCCGCGTGGTGTTTCAAGGCGTGCACATGATGGCGGGTTTTGACTTCGCGAGCGAATGGCCGGAAGGTGCGAAGCGCGAAAGCACGGTGGTTTTCATCGGTCGAAAGCTGCCTGAAGCACTGTTCCGCGAACTCTTTGAAGACTGCTACGCCACCGATGAAACGCCAGACGACGTCGCCGCGTACGCGAACGGGAACGCACAGGTGGACCGGCGCTCGAAATAGCGCTTCCATTAGCTTTCGCTATCAAACGACCATTTTGCGCTGCTTGCGGCGATTTGTTGCGTTAAGTCGAGTCACGCCGAAACGTCGATGTAACGACCGACTGGCCGTCATTTGCTGCGTAAAGCTGATTGCAGGAGGCCAGGCGTCCGGAGCTCATTCGCGTGCAGCAGCGTGTTGACGCGTGGACTTATGCCTAGGCGCTCGGCGCCTGACGCATGTTCGAAGCCGTGGATCACCGTGATAAATTGGTGGCCTTGCAGAACTTTCCTATGGCAAAGGCAAAGCCGCTCGTGGTCGTTACCGAGTCCCACACGCCGCGACGCAGTTTTCTAAGCGCCGCGAGCCTCTTCGCCGCCGCGACGCTTTTGCCGCGTACTGTGTTTGGCACCGATGCGTCGCGCGCCCGCGCCATCCGGCTAATCGCACTCGAAGCCGGAGCGCAAAGCGACACCGTCGCGCGAATCTATCTGCCGGCGGTCGCGCAGGCGCTCGGCCAGGATGTCCTCGTTGAAAATCATGGCGGCGCGACCGGGCGCATAGCGGCACGGCTGGTCGCGCACGCCGCGCCGAACGGCTTGACCATTGGCATCGGCGGCGCGAACAATTTGGTGCTTGCGCCGCTCTTAGAGCGCGATGCAGGTTATGACCCTGCTACCGATTTCGTTTACCTATGCGCGCTGGCGCGCATACCGTTTGCTGTGGCGGTCCGCAGTGCGTTGGATGTTCACGATGTGCCGCAATTAGTCGCGGCTGCGCGACGCCATCCCGGCGCTGTGAGTTTCGGAACGGCGGGCGCAGGAGGGTCGTCGCACTTAGCGGTAGCCGCTATCGCGCAGCACTTTGGCGTGGACATGTTGCACGTCCCGTTTCGGAGCTCGGCGTTGGCGACGCAAGAGATGGTTGGTGGGCGCATTGACGTCGTGGCAACCGATCTCGCTCGTCTACTGCCCTTGGCGCGGACAGATAAAGTTCGCATCATAGGCGTCACCGGTGCGCGCCGCTCCAGCGCCGCGCCGTCGATTCCGACGTTGGCAGAGCAGGGCTTTACCGGCTTTCACATTGACCCGTGGTACGGCGCTTATGGGCCGAGACATTTGGACCCGGCGCTAGTGCGCCGGTTGGTGAACGCATTCACAAGTGCGTACAACGACGCTGACGTCCGGCGCCGAGCAGAGGGCGCAGGATTGGAATTGCTGGCTCCAAGTCATGAGACGCTTAAAGCGCTAGTGACAGACGATTTGCGGCGTTACAGCGCGCTCTTGGCACGACTGGATCTGCGCAAAAGCCAGTGAAAACGACGCCACGCGCTGAACGGGCGGCAATTTCCGTGATGCCCGAATACGTCCAGCCGGACGCCGTGCTAGTCGCGCGCTCGGTTGCGCCGGATGAAGCGCTATTAGCCGAATACATCGCGGAGATGTCGCGCACTTCGCGCTTTAGCAATTACGGACCGCTACACGAAGCATTGCGCGATGTGCTGCAAAGGTCACTGCTCGCCGATCGTGTGTGCTTGTTTTCAAGCGCGACGGCAGCATTGGTCACTGCGCTGCGAGCACTCGATGTATCGGGCGAGGTCATCACAACCCCCTTTACGTTTGCGGCGACGCCGCACGCGATTACGTGGGCGGGCGCGCAACCGGTTTTTGCTGATATTGATCGCGCCGCGCTCACACTTGACCCCGCGCGGGTTGAAGCTGCCATTACGCCGCGAACTACAGCGATAGTTGCCGTACACATTTACGGAATGGCGTGCGACGTCGCCGCGCTTGAAGACATCGCTGCTCGCCACCGATTGCATCTCGTTTTTGATGCTGCGCACGCCTTTGGTACCTGCATAAATGGCACGCCCGTACATCGTTGGGGCGACGCCTCGGTCTACAGCACGCATGCCAGCAAGCTCTTTCACACCGGGGAAGGTGGTGTTCTGGTGTGTCGCGACGACGTGATCGCGCAACGGGCCGAACGTCTGCAAAATTTCGGGCTCGATACCGACGGTGTACCCGCAGAAGCTGGCGTAAATTCCAAAATGAGCGAAATTCAGGCGGCGTTGGGTCTGAGCGTGTTGCCGAACGTCGCTGCGGAGCGTGCAGCGCGCCGGCTTCTCGCGCAGGCCTACTTGCAGTCGCTGTCTTCTATCGCGGGATTGAAGGCATTCGTTCTGCCCGCCCACGTTGAGCACAGCCTCCAGTATTTTGCGGTTCGCGTGTCTGGCGCGGCGACCCGTGACGGCCCTACGAGGCGCGACGCCACGCTAAACCTATTGGCTTCCCACAACATTCACGCGCGTCGCTATTTCTACCCGCTGTGCAGCGAATTCCCGCACTACCGAACGTTACCCTCGGCGCAGCGCGGAAATCTACCCAACGCGCTTTCTGCTGCTGAAGAAATGCTCTGCCTGCCGTTTCATGGCGGCGTTAGCGTTGCTGCGCAAAGCGCTATCGCGAAGCTACTCGGCCTACTCGACAAACTTACCTGACACTATGACCAAAAAGACACTTCTATTTCTCTCAGGCGGCAGCCTCGTCGCGCAATTCATGCTCACCGCCATTGGTGCTCGGCGCGAATCGCTTCGCATTATCGCGACCAACAGCATCGCCGAAGACCCCGGTCTGTGGGCTTACGATCATGTCTACCTCACGCCGGTGACCGCCGTGACACCCAACGCGTTTGCCGAGCGCGTTTTGGCGATTGTTGTGAAAGAAAACGTTGATTGGATCGTGCCTTGCCGCGACGACGACGTGGTCGCCCTCAGCGCGCTCGTCGAGGCGCATCCGGAGTTGAAATCTCGCTCAGTCGGCGGCAGCGTTGCGCTGACGCGCATGATGTCCGACAAATGGTTGAGCTATCTATTCGCGCGCGAGCACGACTTGCCTTTCGCCGATTCGTATCACGCCGAATCGAGCGAATCGGCCGACGCGTTTCTCGCCCGACATCCATATCCGTTAATCGCCAAACCGCGCGATGGTTTCAGCTCACAAGGCGTCGTGCTCATCGAAAACCGAAAACAGTTTGATCGCGCCGTCTCGCGGCACAACCACGTAATCGAGGAATACCTCGGCAATCCCGACGAATACTGGGCTTTCAAGCGCAACGTCGAGGAGGCGGGTACACCATTGTTCTACACGTTGCACGGCATCAAGCATTCGATTGAATTGATGTTTGATTCGGACAGTCGGCCCGCCGCGCCGGTGTTTGCAAGCTACAACAAGCAGAAGTTTCGCGCGCGCGATATCTGGCGAAACGTTGAACCAGCGACCCTCGCAGTAGGGCAACGCTGCTACGAGGTATTCTCGCCGCTGGGCTGGCGCGGGCCGCTGAATGTTCAGTGTGAGCTCGACCGGTATGGTCGCGCAAAAATTCACGAATTCAATGGGCGCTACGGTGCCTTAGCGGCAGAACGGGCGTTACTGGGGTTCGACGAAGTGGCGCTGGGGATTGAATTGTTCACGGGGCTGCGTCTCGAGGCGACGGACTGGGCGCAGCACCCCGCGGCCGTCGCCAGCGCGCGTTTTCTGTCCGCCGCTGCCGACCCGCGCGACGTTGCGTGGTTACACGCGCGGGGCGAATGGTCGCCAGCGCAAGCGGTTCAAGCGCGGCAAAGCGCTTGATCAAGCGCACCCGGCGCCTGTGCTGTCGTCCCATTGAGGTGCGTGGCGCAGCGAGCGCTTGGCACGTGGGTTAGGGCCGCCGCTCTTCAGGTTCTGATCGCAGGACAGGCGATAACGTTGACACTCATCCGGCTCCCGGGCCAGGACCTGTCGCCCTGTCAATCGCAGCTTAACGTAAACCAGCTTGCGCAACGCGCAACCGATGCGATACTACTGATCGTCCGGCCAAAAAATATGCTGCCTTATGGCCGCTTGGCCATTGTCCAAACATCGGGGAAATTCGTCATGCAAGAACGTGAACTGCGCACACTCATTGAAGAAGTCCGCGTTGGCAAACTGCCACGCCGTACGTTTATTACGCAAATGGTTTCGCTCGGGCTGACCGCGCCGATGGCCGCGCAGATGCTCATGCATTCAGGCGTCGCTTCGGCGCAAGCGCCAGTGCCGTACAAGCCGACGAAGCGCGGCGGTGGTGGTGCGTTGAAAGTGCTGTGGTGGCAAGGCGCGACGCTCCTGCAGCCGCACTTCGCGCAAGGCACGAAAGACCAAGAAGGCTCGCGCATTTTTTACGAATCGCTCGCTGTGTGGGACAACGACGGGAACCTCGTGCCGATTCTTGCCGAGGACATTCCGACGCGTGCGAACGGAGGCCTCTCGGCGGACGGCAAGTCCGTGACGTGGAAGCTCAAGAAGGGCGTGACGTGGCACGACGGCAAACCGTTCACCGCGGACGATTGCGTCTTCACATGGGAATACGCGAAAGACCCGGCCACGGCCGCTGTGACTACCGGCGTCTACAAAGACGTGAAAGTGGACAAGGTCGATAGTCACACGATTCGTGTGACATTCGCGAAACCGACGCCGTTCTGGGCGACTGCGTTCGTCGCGGCCGAAGGCATGATCATTCCGAAGCACTTGTTCGCACCGTACATCGGTGCCAAGTCGCGCGAAGCACCAACCAACTTGAAGCCGGTCGGCACCGGCCTTACAAGTTTGTTGATTTCAAACCGGGCGACATCGTGCGCGGCGAAATCAACATGAACTACCACATGCCCAATCGCCCGTTCTTCGACAGCATCGAGATGAAGGGGGGCGGCGACGCCACTTCCGCTGCGCGCGCTGTGCTGCAAACCGGCGAGTACGACTTTGCGTGGAACTTGCAAGTCGAAGACGAAGTGCTCAAACGCATGGAAACCGGCGGCAAGGGCAAGGTTCACATCATCCCGAGCGGCGACATTGAGTTCATTCAGCTCAACCCGACCGATCCATTCACCGAAGTCGACGGCGAGCGCTCGAGCTTGAAGACGAAGCACTTCGCATTCAGCGACCCGGCAGTGCGCCAAGCGATGTCGCTCCTTGCCGATCGCAAGAGCATTCAAGAATTCATCTACGGTCGCACCGGCATCGCCACGAGCAACTTCGTGAACAACCCGTCGCGCTTCCGTTCGCCGAACACGAAGTGGGAGTTCAACATCGACAAAGCAAACGCGCTGCTCGAAGGCGCGGGCTGGAAGAAGGGCGCCGATGGCGTGCGCGAGAAGGGCGGCAAGAAATTGAAGCTTGTCTACCAAACCTCGGTGAATTCGATCCGCCAGAAAGAACAAGCCGTCATCAAGCAAGCCTGCCAAAAGGCCGGTGTCGACCTCGAACTGAAATCCGTCACGGCGGCGGTCTTCTTCTCGTCCGACGTCGCCAACCCCGACACGTATGGCAAGTTCTACTGCGACATGCAGATGTACACCACCACCATGACTCAGCCCGATGCCGAGCGCTTCATGGACCAGTACGTGTCGTGGGAAGTATCGAGCAAAGCGAACAAATGGCAGGGCCGCAACATCGTCCGTTGGCAAAACGCAGACTACGACAAAGCGTTCCGTGCCGCCGAAGCCGAGCTTGATCCCGTCAAACGTGCTGCGCTCTACATCAGCATGAACGACATGGTGATCAAAGACAACATCGTCGTGCCACTGATCAGCCGTCCTCGTGTTCGCGGTGGCAGCCACAAGCTGATCGCCACGCTCTCGGGCTGGGACTTGGACTTCTCAACACTGCACAACTGGTATCGCGAGGCGTAAGCGTTCTTTAGAGCGTTTTCGATTTGCTTTCCTACATTCTTCGGCGCCTGCTGATCGCCCTGCCTAGCGTGCTGGGCATCAGTGTGGTGCTGTTTACTGTGCTTGCGCTGGCGCCGGGCGATCCTTTCGAGGAACTGGCGACTAACCCGAACGTCCCCGCAGAGGTGAAAGCCATGTTGCGGGTGAAGTTCGGTCTTGATGACCCAATTTGGCAGCGTTACTTCCGTTGGCTGGCAGCGATGCTGCAAGGCGATTGGGGCTTTTCGTTCATCAGCCGTGTCAACGTCGACACGCTCATCTTGCAGCGCATGCCTGTCACGCTTGCGGTGATTGGCGCGTCGCAGGTTTTAGCGTTGCTGATCGCGCTGCCCGTCGGCATCTATTCGGCAGCCAAACCGTACTCATGGTTTGACCGCATCGCCAGCACGCTCGCGTTCGTGGGCTTTTCGCTGCCAACGTTCTTTACGGGCTTGTTGCTGATCTTGCTGTTCTCGATCACGCTGGATTGGTTGCCGTTTGTGTACCGCGCCGACATTTCGGCAACCGGGTGGCAATGGTGGTGGGAGCACATCAAACAATCGATCATGCCGGTCACCGTGCTTGGGCTGTTTCAGGGGGCGAGTTGGACGCGCTACGTGCGCTCGGCGATGCTCGATGTGATTCGCTTGGACTACGTGACGACTGCGCGCAGCAAGGGCCTTTCTGAGCGCGTAGTGGTGCTCAAGCACGTCGTGCGTAACGCGTTGATTCCGGTGGTGACGCTCGTTGCGTTGCAAATGCCCGCCGTGTTCGGTGGTGCGATTGTCACGGAGCAAATCTTTCGCATTCCGGGCATCGGTTCGCTGCTGATCGACGCCATTTTGCGCAACGACACGCCGGTCATCATGGCGGTAACCTTCGTGTTCGCCTGTCTTGTAATTTTCTTCAACCTCATTGCTGATTTGCTCTATGGCTGGCTCGACCCCCGCATCAGCTACCGCTAGCGCGCTTGCGGCC
>JAKPSO010000772.1 GCA_029571495.1 Pseudomonadota bacterium | reverse complement strand
AGGACGCCGGCATCAAGGAGTTCTTTCTGCCGATTCAGTGTCTTATTCGCCAACTGCACGTCAATACTCGCACGTGCAGCCTCAGACTGCGCCTGACCCAAATCCGGCGAGGCAAGCGTGGCGAGCACGGTGCCGGGCTTCACGGCTTGTCCTACATCGGCGCGAATTGCGGTCACGCGTCCTGCGAGGGGCGCGTAGATGCGCTGAGTGCGGGCTTCATTCCAAATGATGCGGGCAGGCAATTCCAGCGTCACCGCCGTCGATGGCCGCGCATCAGAGAGTTTTAACAGCGCTAACTGCGGATGGTTCGCCGGATAGCGCAATTGCGAGCCTTGCATGACTGCCGTAGCGACTTCGGGAACGGGCGGCGCCGGTGGTTCGGAGCAAGCCGTGAGTGCGATTGCGACCGCAACCGACAACAACATCGAAGCGTGTGATGGTTTCATAAATTAGCGCAAAAGAAGTTCGGGGCGCGTGCGCAGGATGAGTGCGGTTTCGGCCTTGGAGGCGTCGGCGCGCGCAGCGAGCGCGTCGAGTTGAGTCGTGCGGTGGGTGCGACGTGCATCGAGCACGTCCGTCAACGGGATCGCACCGCGCGCAAACGCGAATTCGGCTTGTTTGAGCACCGTGCTTGCACGCGGCACGATGTCGTTCGCAAATCTTTCCGCACGCTCGCGACTCACGCGCGCTTCGGCGGCCAGTCGAGCACGCTCCGTACGAGCATCGCGAAGCACGCGCTCTGCCGTCAACTCGGCCTGTGTGAGGTCCGACTGTGCGCGGCCGATTTCGCCTTGGTAGTTGTATCCAATCGTCAGCGGAATCTGCACGCGCAATTCGATGAGGCGGTTGGATGTCCCTGGGTAGTGATCGAACGATACGCCCCACGTCGGATCGGCTTTGCGTAACGCCAACGCGCCATCGAGCCCTGACCGTGCAGCGTCAAGGCGCGCTTGTGCCGCCTTCACGTCGGCACGTTCGGCGATCAGGACGACTGTTGCATCAGCGTCGGGTAAAGTCATCGTGGGAAGTGACGGCCAGTTCACCGCGCCAGCACGCGATGCCGTCAGATCGCCTCGTGCGATGAATTGCGCCAGCGCTATTTCGGCGCGCTCTAAGTCGAGACCTGCCGATTGCAAATCGGCGTCGACGCGCTGAGCATCGATTTCCACGCGCAGCGCATCTTGTGCGGACAAGTCGCCTGCACGCAGACGTGTGTTGGCGCCCCGTGACGCCACATTGGCCAGTTCAACGTTTTCGCGCATGAGTCGCACGCGTTCACGCGCCGCGAGCCAATCGAAATAAGCGGCTTGTGCGGCGAGCATCTGCTGCGCAGTCGTTTCCGAGGTGTCGGCTTGGGTAGCGGCCAGCGTGCGCTCAGCGATGCGTGTGCGGTGCGCGCGTTTGTCACCGCGTTCGTACGTCCAATCGAGGCCGATCGACTTGTCGATGCGTTTCCGCCCCAGCGGATCGCCGGCGCCGAGGCCATTTTGCAGATCAATCTGCGAAGTTTTGCCCGAGAGCACAGGCATTGGCGCGTGATCTGCCGTCGCGATGTCCGCTTCTGCACCTCGTTCAGATTGGCGCGCGAGGCGCACTTCGAGCCCCGATTGCACGGACTGCAAAACGTCACGAAGCGTTGGTTCAGCGCTCACGCTGAACGTGAAGGTGATGGTTGCAAGCGCTGCCGAGACGACTAGGCTCTCTCGCAGAAAACGCAATCGTATAGCTAACATGTGATGAACTCCATGTTCAAACTATCCGATTTCTTGCCTGACCGCTAACTGACTTAGCCAGCGATGACCGCAGGCACGACGAGAAGCAGCGCCTCCTTGACGACTAAATGCGCGGCGGATTTATAGTTGCACTCTTATGAGAATCTTGGTTGTAGAGGACGATTCGGTTCTGCGCGAAATGCTCTCACGCAGTCTTGCGGAGGCGGGACACCGCGTCGATATCGCGTCGAAACTCGCGGACGCCGAACAACTCTGGCAGTACCAACCTTTCGATGCAATCTTGCTTGACTTGAACTTGCCCGACGGAAATGCGCTCGATGGCCTACGCAGGGCGCGCAACCGCGGTGATCGGACGCCAGTGATGGTGCTGACGGCGCGCAACCGCACCGATGAGCGCATCGCGGGACTCGACGCTGGGGCCGACGACTATCTCGGCAAACCGTTTGAACTTGACGAGGTGGAGGCGCGGCTGCGCGCGCTGGTGCGGCGTGCGCAGGGCGGAACTCACATCGTGGAGGTGGGCGCGCTTAGGTTTGATCGCGTGACTGCGCGCGTGTTTGTGAACGATGCGCCGCTTGAGCTGCCCGCACGCGAGTATGAGGTGTTATGGGAGCTCGCAAATCCACCCGGCCGCGTGGTGAGCAAACGAAAGCTCTCGGACAAACTCTCTAACCTCGACGACGCGCTGGGCGACAACGCGCTTGAAGCGTTCATCTCTCGTTTGCGCCGCAAACTCGCTGGCAGCGGTGCCACGATCCGCACTTTGCGCGGCCTCGGCTATCTTTTGGAACCGGACGCTAAACAATCGTGAGCGAAGAAACGCGCGTCGAGCAAGACCCAAGTTCAGCGGCGACGACTGCCACGCTGCGCCAACGCTTGTTGGTGCACGTACTGCTACCCGTGTTCTTGGTGTGGTTGACCAGCACCGCCATCATCATTCAAATTGCGATGATTTTTACGCAGCAGGCGTTCGACCGTGCATTGGTGGACGACGCATACGCACTGTCTGCGCACGTGCGTGTGGAAGGCGGCAAACCCACCTTGGAACTTTCGGCGCGCGAATTGGCCTGGGTGTTGTTTGATCAATCCGAGCGGGTGTTCTTTGCCGTGCGCGACCCGAATGGCAATGTGGTCGCTAACAACGCACCGTGGATGGTGGCGGATCGCCCACCTAAAACTACGCGAGCGGCTGATGGCAACGGGCTCTATGCTTTGTCAGACCAATTTCATGAGGGCATGTCGCTGCGCTCCGTCGATTTGTTTCCGACCGGAGAGCATCCGTGGCGGATCACCATTGCGCAGACGGTGCAGTCGCGCACCAAGCTCATCCAGCAACTGCTTTTGTACGCAGTGGTGCCTGAAGTCCTCTTGTTCTTGTTGCTCGGCGCGTGGCTGCGGCGCGCCATTGGCAGTGACCTCGCGCCACTCGGCCGGCTCCGTCACGCCTTGCAAGCGCGTGACGTGGCGGACTTGTCGCCGATCGTGGTTGACGCATCTTCGCGCGACGTCGTGCAGGTGACGCAGGCAGCGAACGCGCTATTCGAGCGAGTGCGTGCGGGCATCAATGCGCAGCGCGAATTCGCGGGCAATGTCGCGCACGAAATGCGCAACCCGCTCGCGGGCATTCGCGCATTGGCCGAGTACGGCCTTCGGCAGTCGAGCCCCCCTGACGTTTGGCGCGCGCAGCTCGCCGCCATCCTAGAGCGTGAGGGACGCGCGAGCCATCTGATTGACCAACTGCTCGCCCTAGCGTTCGCAGATGAGGCGCGCGACACCGTTGCGCTTACGAGCGTTGATCTCTCCGCGTCCGTCGAGAAATGCGTGCTCGCCGTTCTGCCGCAAGTGGACGCAGGCGCGATTGATCTCTCAGTGCTTGGGCTCGACCACCCTGTATTCGTGAAGGGCAACGAAAGCTTGATCGTCGGCATTCTCACCAATCTGCTAGACAACGCGCTCCGTTACGGTCGACCATCGAGCGGCGGCATTAGAACAATTTTGATCGGAGTCTCGCCAAACGAGACTGACGCAACGGTGACCCTGAGCGTCACCGACAATGGTCCCGGCATTGATGCGAAAGTCGCTGAAGAACGATCGCGCTGGGCGCGTGGCGCGAACATCGAGGCCGTGCGCGGTGGAACCGGCTTGGGGCTTTTCATCGTTGCACGGTACGCCGAACTGATGGGGACATCGCTCACACTCCAAAATGTGGAATCGGGCGGTCTACGCGCTTCGGTCAGACTCGCTGCGCGCGATTCGAGCGCACCCTCGAGTGCGTTGTAATCTGACCGTCGCATAACGCCTGTTTCTGCGTTTTGACGCTTAGAATCTCATAGATGAAAGCCCCAATATTTCTCTTACGCTGCGTGGCCGTTACAAGCACTTTTTGCGCAGCGTTGAGTGCGTATGCCGCCCGCCCCATGATCACCGACGACGCTCGCATCGTCGACGACAAGTCCTGCCAAGTCGAATCGTGGGTGCGCCGCGAGAAAACTCGCACCGAGCTGTGGGCGTTACCTGGTTGCAACTTCACAGGACGAATCGAATTTACGACGGGCGGCGGCAGGCTTCGCGAAGACGGTTCGCAGTCTTCGGATCTGGTGCTGCAGGGGAAGTTTTTGGTCAAGCCACTGGAGACTAACGGTTGGGGTGCTGCGGCCACGGTTGGGCACGTACGCCATACGGCGGCGTCGGGCAGTGAAGCGCGCGACTTTTATGTCAATGTGCCGTTGAGCTTCTCGTTTGTCGACGACAAATTCACAGCCCACACTAACACCGGTTGGTTGCGCGAAGGTGAGACGGGCAAGTCGCGCGCCACGTGGGGTCTCGGTACCGAGACGCAGATCAACAAGCGCATAGGGTTCGTCGCTGAGGCGTTTGGACAAGTCTCGCGCGAATCGTATTACCAGCTCGGTCTGCGCTTTTGGATCGTGCCAGATCGCGTGCAAATAGACACGACGTATGGCAACAAGATCGGCAGTGGTGACAACGCGCGCTGGTTCTCGATTGGCCTACGTTTGTTGTCGCCAGCGTTCTTGCCTTAGTACGCAGCGCTAATGCAGCTCCATGTACGCTGCGTTGACAGCATTGCCGAGGCGCACCATGTCTTGCAGGAAATCCGCGAGATAGCGCTTTAGGCCGTATTCGAGGACTTCATCGATCGTGCCGTAGCGTAGGCGTACATTGATTTCGGCTGCGATGCGACGAGCCATACGCCCGCTGGTTTCGGGCAATTCGTGTAGCACGAGCATCGTCTCATCGAGGCAGTAGCGCAGTGAGCGCGGCAGCTTCGGATCGAAGATCATGATCTCTGCGACGCGCCGTGCGTCGATCACATCGCGATACGTGTCACGATAGGCTTCGAGCGCGGAAACAGAGCGCAACACGGCCGAGAGTCGGTAGTAGTCGGTCTCTTTGTCTTGCTCTTTCTCTTCGAAATTGTCTGGCGCTTCCTCGGCGTATTTCACGTTCAAAATCCGCGCGGTGTTGTCAGCGCGTTCGATGAACGTGCCCAAGCGAGTGAAGTGATACGGTTGGTCGCGGCGGGCGGTGGCGAAGGTG
>JAKPSO010000759.1 GCA_029571495.1 Pseudomonadota bacterium | reverse complement strand
TCGCGTTCAAGCGGGTACTACGCGCTACGTGATCAACCCGCATGTGCGTCTGTCGCAGGTGCTGATGGAAACGAACACGAGCGGCATCCCCACCGCTTGGTATGTCTACGGCCTCGGCCTGATCGGGCGTGAAGACGCGTCGGGTTACAAAACCTATCACTATGATCGACGCGGATCGACGGTGGCCCTGTCGAACGCGGCGGGGACGATGACTGATGCGTACAAATATGCGGCGTATGGAGAATTGGTTAGCCATACGGGTAGTGCCGTGCAGCCGTTTTCCTATAACGGGCGGGATGGAGTTATGGACGAGGGTGATGGGTTGAGTTTTGCTCGCGCTCGCTATAGAAGCGCACTTACTCGACAGTTCCTGTCGAAGGACGGGGTAAATAATGACGGCATGAATCGATTCGCTTCGCTTCGGGCCGCGCCGCTATCCAGGATTGATCCGCTTGGTCTTTCTTCCGAATCTGGGCAGGGGGCCTCCATGCGTGACGTGACTGAGGCAATACCGTTTTTGGACCCGACAAAACGAAACGGAGATTTTGCTAGTGCCATCGGCGGTATTTACACCGATGGATTCGCTGATTATCGAAATGGCATCGCCCAGCAAATTATTTGCAATATTGGCGCTGGTCAGATTGCTCACGTAATCGGCGACAAGAGTCGAAGTCAGCGAAACTTCGCGACCGATATGTGTACGTATGTCTTCGACTCCGCTGATCCTTACAAGACGGCGTACACACAGCTTACATACTATGTTCCGTTGTTGTCGGCTCCAAAAGTAAATGGCCAGCCGAGTACGCTAATTGACGCATTGCTCTACAACGAAAATCCGTTCCTAGCCGACGCGAAAAAGATCGGTCTTACGGATGCCACGATAAACGTGAATAGCGAATCTATAAAGCTGCACAAAGAAGTTTCAGATGGAATGGTCAGCGATCAGTGCGCGAAAGCTAGGTCGAATTACGACGGCGATTGGCTTGGTAACAAGATCAACACCTTGATTTTCTGCAAGTGACGGGGATGCGATGAAAAGCTTTTTTGAAACCGCACATTTTTGTAGTTCGCGTTCCCTTTCGGCGTTGTCATGCGCGTTCATAGTGCTGGCACTACTTGCCTGTGATAGATCGCATGCAGCAACCCCGACAATCGACCCGATGGGGAGACTTGGGCGATTGACATATGACTCCCGTTCGTATTCTGTTTACACCTACGACGCCGCTGGCAACATAACAAGCATCACCACCCGCCCGCCGCCCACGCTCGACATAAACGGCGACGGCAGCTCAAATTCGACCGACACGCTGCTCGTGCTGCGCTACCTGTTGGGTTATCGCGGAGCCGCATTGGTGGCCGAGGTTACGTTGGGCGCGGGGCGTCCAGACGCCGCAAGTGTCGAGACATTTCTGCATGATGCGCTTTCCGAATACGACCTGCTGGGACGCAGCGTCCCGGCACCTGTCGCAACCATCGACGGCCTGATTCTCACCCGCATCATGCTCGGCATCCCGGACGCAGCGCTGCTAACAGGTATCAATCTGCCTGCGGGTGCACAGTTCAATAGTTCAGCTTTGATTCGCGACAACGTGAACACCGTTTTTGGCACAAATTTTTGACCAAAGCATTTGTTAGCACTACTTGTTTCGAGCTGCAAGTCGGAAGCTCTTAGGCGAAACAAGTGACGCGTCACGCACGGCGCTTGCATTAAGCAGTTTTTTAACGCGCGCTAAATGCGTTGATTTTGGCCGCCACAGACCGCGCACGCCGCATTGCGCTTCATGCGCATCGTTTGCCACTCCATCGCCAGTCCATCAAGCAGAAGCAAGCGCCCCACCAGCGGTTCGCCGCAGCCTATGAGCACCTTGAGCGCTTCCGCCGCTTGCGTGGCGCCGATGATGCCTACGATGGGTGCGAACACCCCCATGAGTGCGCAACTGGTTTCTTCGAACGCTTGGTCTTCGGGGTAGACGCAGTGATAGCAGGGTGACGCTTCGATGCGCGGGTCGAATACTGAGACTTGGCCGTCGAAGCCGATCGCTGCGCCGGAGACGAGCGGCTTCTTGTGTGCGAC